>NZ_JBUOIV010000065.1:0-28709 GCF_055467485.1 Desulfosarcina sp.
CCTTTCTGGTATGAAACTTCCCTAAAACCTGTCAAAAACACCCCTCTCCCCTCAATGGGAGAGGGAGGTGATGTCATGTAGCTCGACCCCATCGATCAATGAGGGTCGTGTCAACGTCCCCTCGCCCCTTTGGGGAGAGGGACAGGGTGAGGGGTGTTGACGAGTCAGGGTAACGGAGCGCCCACCCGGCGCTCCAGTTCCGCCCGCGCAACCCCAACGTCGCTGTTGCGCCGCTGGCTGGCCAGGTTCACATCCAGCCAGCCGGTGTAGGAGCTGATCACATCGGCAAACGAGACACTGCCCGATTCATACGCCCGGGTGGATACGTCCAGGGAAGTCCGGGACAGCTCCAGCAGACGATTCATATATAAGGACCGCTCCCGCCGGGCCCGGTCCAGCTCGAACCAGGCGGTTCGAACCATCAGCCGGGTACGCGCCTCGGCATCCGCGAGATCGGCCCGCAGGGCGTTCAGCTTTTGCCGGGTTTCGCGGAGGTAGGCGTCCCCGGTTCCGAACCAGGCGTTCTTGGGCAACCCTTTGCCTCGTGCTGGTGAAATCGTGGTTCCGAATGTCGGTTTCATGGCGGCGCTGCCCACCTGGAGAACCGCTTCGTCCGTATAGAGCGAATAGTTCTGGGAAAAGCCCGGCTGAATCATGGTCTCGGCCATCTCCACCATCCGCTCCATCTTGCCCAGCATGGCCCGCATGCGATTCAGCTCCTGGCGCTTTTCCAACGCCAGGGGATAGAGCGACGCTAACCCGGGCAGGGATAAGTCCGGTGTTGGAGTATCCGGCCAACCCAGAGAAAATGCTTGCTTCAGGCCCATCAGGGCCAACAGCTCGGTTTCCAGATTGGCCCGCTGCTCCTTCAATGTGACCAGCTGTTCTTGAAGTTTTTCACGGCCGATACGAATTTTGACCACATCCTGGTAGCTGGTTTTCCCGGCACCGTAGCGGGTCGTGGCCACCGATTCCAGTTGGTTTAGCCGATCGAGTGTGTCGCGGGTGATCCGATGCGCCCGGTGAACATAAAGCAGGTTCCAATAGGCCTTGCGACCCTGGGCCACAATGTCGCGGCGGACCATGTCCAGCATCTGTTTTTCCGCTTCCACGTTTTTTTCCGCCACCTGGCCTTTGAGGGCCGTCACGCCGGGAAAGGGGAACTTCATCTGAATGTTGTCGGCGCCTCGCATGGGCCCAACCCCGGCCATCACGCTTTCGGTGAATGCCGAGTACTGCCGCAGGATCTCGTCCAGCTGGGTGACCTGGTCAAAGCCTTCAAGGGCGGCCCGGAATCGGTCGGTTGCACCCTTTATGGATGGGTTGCGCAGCAGGATCAGCGCTTGGACCGTCTGCAGGGAAAAAGGAGAGCGAAGCAGGTCAAGGGCCTGGGCATCGTCGGCGGCGGCGGCAGCGATCTGCGTTGAGACGGCCGAATCTCCGGCAGGCATGCCCCTGCTGTCCACCCCCTTTTCCCAGCGCTCCCGCAGCCTTGCGATGGTCGCCTTTTCGGCTTCGAAGGCATCCGGTCCACCGGTCGGTTGTGGCTTGGCGGCCTGCGCCGGTTCAATCATGGGTGGCGGCATATAAGCATCCATGTCCTGTTTCAGATCCCGGTATCCACAGGCGGTAAGGCCGGTCGCCCAGACCAGGGCCATTGCGAAAAGAACGATCGACGGGATTTTCATGGCTGCTCCTTTCCGGCGGGCGCCGAAAAATGTTGCCCGTCACCGGTCAGGTGGGTTCCCGCCATGCGTTCAAGCCGTGCCAGGCTGATGCCGTAGTCCGCCTTGGCACGCGCCAGGGCCAGTTGAAAATTGTACCAGACCGACTGGGTTTCGAGGAAATCGGTGAAGGACGACTCCCCCTCCCGGTACCAGACCTCGGCAATTTCCATGGAGCGGGCCGCCTGGGGAACCAGGTCCGTTTCGTAAAGGTTGACGATCCGCTGAGCATTGCGGGCCTTGAAAAAAAGGGTGCGGATCCGGGTCCGGACCGCGTTGACGCGCACGGTTTTTTCCGCCCGTGCCATGGCCTTTTCCGCCATGGCCTTGTCCACCCGGCTGTTGTTCCTGCCGAACCATAGGGGGATGGAAATGCCCGCCTGCAGACCGATGGCGTCCCGGCCGGCATCCCGGGGCTGAACGGGTACGTCAGGCTCGCCGATACCGGCGTAGAACAGCCCCACCTTGAAGTCAGGCAGGTTCTGGAACCGTGCCAGGGACACCTTGGTATCGCCTTTGTCGACACCCACCTGGGCCATGAGGATCTCTTCCTGATTGGCTTCGGCCAGCCCATAGATGGTTTCCACGTCAGCGGTCAGCGGTGACAGAACCGGCGCCTCCAGCCGGCCCACAGCCGATTCGGGCGGGCGGTTCAGCAGCCCGTTGAGACGGACCATCTCCGTCTGCTCCAACTCGTCCAGCAGCAGATTATCGTATTGAAGCTGCCCGGACTGGGACTGGGCCTTGATCACATCGGTGAGCGTGGCCCGGTTGTCGGCGTGGGCGGTTTCGCTGATCTTTCGAAGGTGGTCCAGCAGGCGGGCATTGTGCTGGGTCACCGTTTTGGCCTGCCGGATGTACCACAGTTCGAAATAGGATTCCCGGACCGCCAGGAGCGTCTCCTTGACCGCCATGTCAAGCTTGAGGCGGGCGATGCGGGCGTCGGCGGCCACCAGCTCGCCGGCTTTCGACAATTTGCCGGGGAAAGGGATCATCTGGGAAATCTGGGCATTCCAATCCTGGGGGCCCAGCCGGGTCTCGATGGGGTCGGGAAACCAGGTGACCATCAGCTGGGGGTCGGGGTAGCCGGTCGTAATCCGGTAGTTTTCCACTGTGGCCCGCCACGCCTCACGCGCCTGCTGAATCGACGGATTGTGTGTATAGGCTTGTTCGACAAGGTCGGCCAGCCGGACGGTACCGGTCAGGGGCTGCTCTTCGCCGGAGGATGGCAGACCTGAATCGCCGGCACTGGCGCTTGTGCCCATTAAAAGCAGAAGCCCCGACAGCAGAGCCGGAAAAATTCCCCATGTCAACCATGACATGGGTTGTTTTGACGCCTTGACGACCCGTTGGGATATTCGATGTGTCATTCCGCCTCCTAAATAGTTGCGAAAATGGGGCGCCGATCAGACGACGCTCCGGTCTTCGACGCCTCTATCTAATCAATTGTCGTGCCATTACAGCAACAATCTGATATTATTATAAAGAATCAAAATTCAACCACAAACCCAGACAAGGGGTGCGCAGATATTTCACGAAATTAATGGAACTGGAAGTAAAGTGCGTAATTTATTCGCATACAAAATCGGATATCGAGAAACCGGCTGTTCGTGGAGGTCTTGAAATTAACCATGCATGACCCCGCTGGCAAGTATTTCAGGGGTATCGTTGACGGGACGGGTGACTTCTCGACACCAGTGGTATGGATATTGAAAAGGAAGGGTCTTAACTTAAAAAATCGGAGGGCACTATGAACCGATATACGCCTCGCCGCCTGTTGCGGTCGATGGGAATCGTTGCAGTGATTGTCACAGGGGTAATTGTCACCGGGGCAGGGAATGCTTACAGCCATGGCGGAAAAACCCACGCCGCAGAGCCGTTCTCTGCACTTGAGGCAGTCCAGAAGGCAACCCAGCTTTACGATCGCCTGATCGTCTCCGGGAAATTGCCGGAAGCGTGGGAAACCGGCCTGTCATCCATCCATGTCTCGGTCCGTGGCGCTGAAGCCAGCCGTGAAACCGTGGTGCAGTTCAAACGGTCCGGCGGTGATCCGGACAGCGTCTACTTTTACTTCGATCGTCAGGGAGAATATGCGGGATCGAATTTTTCAGGGGAATAAGGAGATGCAGGTATGGAATCAAACCCCGTTGACCGTCAGCCTGACCAACGGATGACACTGGCACGGATGCCCACTCCCGCCAAGGCCCTGGCCACCTGCATCATTGCGGTTATGACGGTCGGCATGCTGGGTGCATTGGGCCAGATCGTCGTCCATGACATCATTCCCACCTTTTATGCACAGTCCGCAAACGATGCCCCGGCCCCGCCGTCAGGCGATGGCCATGCCGGTATGAATCACGGCTCCCCGGCTTCGTCCGGAGCCGTCAGGGGCGATCTGTTTGCCGACCTGACGACAGTCGACAAGAAACCGGCCAAACCGTTTTACCAGCAGGAGCAATTTGTCTGGACCCTGAAGTGGACCCACATCCACCTGTTCGGCATGAGCATGATTTTCATCTTCGTGGGGGCCATCACCATCTGGCTGGACGCCGGTTCCTCGCTGCGCACCTGGCTGGTGGTGCTGCCTTTTGTCGGGGTGCTGGTCGACATTACGGCCATGTGGATGAAAGCCTTTGTCTCGCCGGCCTTCTTCTGGCTGCATGTGCCCGGCGGGGGCCTGTTTGCCGCGGTTTTTGCCTATGTATCGCTGCGTGCGCTGTGGGAAATGTGGTTTAAAACCATGCCGGAACCAGGCCTCCGGTCCTGAAAAATCATTCGGACGGCTTAATTTTTACCCACTACCCCATTGAATAGGTGCGCAAAAAATTTGCACTTATGGCGTTGCCGTATTATTCTTTCCAAAACGCTTGATCAACGCAATCGACCATCTTCAGCGAAGGGGCCCGTCCGGCCATGACCGTCGTCCCCCGTCGACAACTCTATCTGACAGCTCTTACCATTCTTTTCGTCGTTCTGCTGCTGCTGGTCTTTATCAGCGTGTCCACCTACCGGAACCTGAACCGGGAAAGAAACGCCGCCATGCAAACGCTCCAACGCCAGGCCCTGACCCTGATCAACGCGCTGGAAGCCGGAGCCCGGGCCGGCATGATGATGCAGATGGCCGGCAAGGATGCCATCGGGAACCTGGTCCACGAAATCGGCAGGTCCGACGACGTCAACTACCTTTACCTGGTGAACGCTGACGGGGAGGTGGTGCACCACTCCATCCCCTCCCTGGAAGGGACCCGGGCCCTGTGGCGCCCGGATTTCGAGCGGGCCGCAGATGTCCGTACCCGGGTCCGCCGCCTAGCTGACGGCGTCCATGTTTACGAGGTGGCCAAGCCCTTCGCGCCCATGGACATCCACCTGACCGCCACCCTCTCACCGTCCTCGGACCCCGCCGCCGCATCACAGACCCATTTCCACTCACGCGCCACGGTGTACCTGGGAATGACCATGGCTGCCTACGAGACCGCCCGTCAGTCGGACCTCCAGCATGCCATGATCATGGCAGGCATCGTCCTGGCGTTGGGCGGCGGCGTAATCTATTTTTTTTTCGTGATCCGGAACTATTACCTGCTCAGCCGGACCCTGCAGGAAACCCGGGACTATACCCGTCAGGTACTCGCCAGCATGGCCCACGGCGTATTGAGCATCGCTGCGGACGGCAAGGTGGTCTCCTGGAATCAGCAGGCGCTGTTTCTGCTGGGCATGCCGGCGGCGACGATCAACCACTTCGATCTGAAGACGGTTTTCGATTTTCAGGAAACCGGCATCGCCCGAACGCTCCACCAGGGCGTGCCCGTAATGAACCGGGAGATCAGCTATCAACGGGTCAACGGCGATTGGCTGCCGTTGCTGCTCACCGTGACGCCCATTCAGGATGAAACCGGCAGCCAGAATGGCGCGGTGGTGGTGCTGAGGGATCTGAGCCAGATCAAACGCCTGGAGGAACAGGTGCGGCGTGCGGAAAAACTGGCGGCGCTGGGGCGGCTGGCTGCAGGCGTCGCACACGAGATCCGCAACCCGCTCAGTTCCATCCGCGGATTCGCCTACCTTTTAGGGCGGGGCCATGGGGAAAATACGCCCGAACGGGAATACGCCGATGTCATGGTGCGTGAAATCGACCGCATCAACCTTGTGGTGACGGACCTGCTCAATTTTTCACGGCCCATGACCCTTGAGCCGGAATCCACCGTGATTCCCGATCTCATCAATCATGTGGTTTCCCTGGTATCCGCCGATGCCAAAACCCATGCCATCGACATCCAGATTGACTGTGAATCCCGCATGCCGCCCATGACGCTGGATCCGAATCAGGTCACCCAGGCCCTGCTGAACCTGATGCTCAATGCCATCAACGCCGTTGAGACGGGAGGCGCCGTGGACATCAGGGCGCGCACCGTCAATGCAGGTGCAGGTGTGGAAATCCAGGTGACCGACGATGGCCCGGGAATTGATCCGGACATCCAGGAAAAAATTTTCGAGCCCTTTTTCACCACCCGCGAGCGGGGCACCGGCCTGGGATTGGCCATGGTGCGTAAAATCGCCGAACACCACGACGGCGGCATCCGTGTTGAAAGCCCGCTGCCGGGAAAAAGCAACGGCACCCGATTCTCTCTCTCGTTGAACAATATAAAGGCAGGCCCATGACAGCCAGAATCCTTGTTGTAGACGATGACGCCCCCCATCGGACCATGCTCAAGGCCGTCCTGTCGACCGAGGGCTACCAGGTGCACGAGGCCGACGACGGCGACACGGCCTGCCGGGCGGTGGAGAAGATGGTTTTCGATCTGGTGCTCATGGACCTGCGCATGAAACGCATGCACGGCGATGCCGCCCAGAAAAAGATGCACGAAATCAGCCCCGGCACCCCGGTGGTCATGATGACCGCCTACGGATCGGTGCGCTCGGCCGTAAAGGCCCTCAAAGCCGGGGCCCACGACTACCTCACCAAGCCCATCGACGTCGACGAGCTGAAAATCCTGGTGGTCAAAATCCTGCACCACCGCAGGCTTGAAGAGGAAAATCTCAACCTCAAAGAGCGCTTGGACGCACGCTTTGATTTCGGGGACATCATCGGCCGCAGCCCCTCCATGC
This sequence comes from Desulfosarcina sp., assembly GCF_055467485.1. NCBI lineage: Bacteria > Pseudomonadati > Thermodesulfobacteriota > Desulfobacteria > Desulfobacterales > Desulfosarcinaceae > Desulfosarcina > Desulfosarcina sp. The sequence continues at coordinate 6,825 of NZ_JBUOIV010000065.1, forward strand.
GGGAGCTCTTCGAAACCCTGTCCCTGGTGGCCCCGTCGGAAGCCACAATTCTGATCCAGGGCGAAAGCGGCACCGGCAAGGAACTGGTGGCCAACGCCATTCACCATAACAGTCCCCGCAAGGATCGCCCCTTTATCAAGGTCAACTGCGCCGCCCTGCCCGAAACGCTGCTGGAGAGCGAGCTTTTCGGACATGAAAAAGGCGCCTTTACCGGTGCCACCGGGCCCAGGAAGGGACGCTTCCAGCTGGCGGACCGGGGAACCCTCTTTCTGGATGAAATCGCCGAAATGGCCCCGGCCACCCAGGCCAAGATCCTGCGCGTCCTCCAGGAAAGGGACTTTGAACCGGTGGGCGGCACCCGGACGGTGCATGTCGACACCCGGATCATCTCGGCCACCAACCGCAATCTGGAAGATGAGATTGCCGCCGGCCGTTTCCGGGAAGACCTCTACTACCGGCTCAACGTCGTCATGATCAAGGTGCCCCCCCTGAGAAACCGTTCGGCCGACATACCGCTGCTGGCCGACTTTTTTCTCCAGCGGTATGCCGAAAAGAATCACCGCAGCCTCAAAGGCTTCCGCCCCGGCGCCATGGATCTCCTGCTGCGACACCCCTGGCCGGGCAACGTCCGTGAGCTGGAAAATGTTATCGAGCGGGCGGTGATCATGGCCAGGGGGGATATGGTGAACCCGGCGCACTTCCCCAAGTCCCTTCAGGATCGCGGCGCCGAAGAACCGCCCAGAGAGCCGGTGCTGGCCTCGGGCCGGTCGCTGAAAGAAGTGGAGAAGGAGATGATCCTGAAAACCCTCGAAGACATGGACGGGAACCGGACACGAACGGCGGAAACCCTGGGCATCAGCCGCCGGACGCTGCAATTGAAGCTCAAGGATTACGGTATCAATTAACTGGATCAGGAAAACGTTGGAGGTGCTTTATCGAATCTCGACATTCGCGGCGCAGTAAAATTTCTCCCATCCACTGGTTGTTGATCCGACGGTTGCTAATGGCGACCTGCGCCATCTCCATCGTCCTGGCCTCGGTGACCTGGATCAACCTGCGCGACATCGCCGTGGAGCGGGTTCTGGACCGGGTTCTCCTGGCTTCCAGCCAGTTCAGCCGACAGGCCAGGGAAATCCTGGATCGCCCCGGCCTGCCGGACCCCAGCAGTCTTCAGCATGAACTGGAAGCCTTTACCGCCACCCGCTCGCCCCATCACGACAGCAGCTTCAATCAGATGGGACGGTTTGTCTACGTCCGTATATACGACACCGGCGCCCGGCGGATTGCCAGCCTTGCGGACAGCACCTATGAACCCATTGCAGCCGTGGAACTGCGCATGGAAGCGTCCGCCCTGCGCGTCCCCCAACCCGATGAAAACCTTCACCGTGTTTTTCGCCTTGACGGTATGCCCCTGATTTCGGTGGTGGCGCCCCTGACCGGCGGCAAAGACGAGGTGGTGGCTTACTTGGAAGGCGTCTTCGCCATTTCCGAAGCGGCCGTGGCCGCCGCCAGACGGGACACGCTGAAAACCGTGGCCGGGGTGATCGCCATCGTCATGGTCACCGCACTGGTCCTTTACCCGGTTATTATCAACCTGCTGGGCCGCCTGGCCCGAACGTCCCGAAGCCTGCTGGATTCGCACATGGAAACGCTGAACGTGCTGGGCAGCGCCATTGCCAAACGGGACAGCGACACCGACGCCCACAACTACCGGGTCACCATCATGGCCGTAAATCTGGCAGAAGCCTTCGGGTTGACTGCCCGGGAGATGCGATCACTGATTAAAGGAGCGTTTCTGCACGACGTAGGAAAGATCGGCATCCCGGACGACATCCTTCATAAGCCCGGACGCCTGGACACCGCGGAGTTCTCGGTGATGAAGACCCACGTAACAAAAGGGCTTGAAATCATCGGTCGTTCACAGTGGCTCAACGATGCCGTGGAAGTGGTGGGCGGACATCACGAAAAAATAGACGGCAGCGGTTACCCTGACGGGCGAAGCGGGACCGACACGCCCGTCAGCGCACGGATCTTCGCCATCGCCGATGTCTTCGACGCCTTGACTTCAAAGCGTCCCTACAAGGAACCATTCTCCTACGAAGAGACCCTGTCTATTCTGGAAAAGGGTCGGGGCACCCACTTCGATGCCGAGCTGCTGGACCTTTTCGAAACGATTGCCCCGGATTGCTATGCACACTTGGCTAACCGGGAGGACAGCACACTGAAGACGCATTTAGGCGACATTGCCCAAAAATATTTCATGGACGATATGGATACGATCCTGTCACGTGAGGATGCGGTGTGAAGGCGGTGCGGATTCCTCGTGCAGATCAATGAAGTGCGTGAAAATCGCTAACCTCGGCTTAAAAAAAGGTCGTAAAATAGTCTGGCATTTTCGTTTCAAACGTCATTTCTTCATTGTTAAACGGGTGTTTAAACCTGATCGACAGGGCATGCAAGGCCAAGCGCCCCTTGGCATCAGTCCTATATTTTTTGTCACCGACGATGGGATGCCCTTTTTCGGACAGGTGCACGCGAATCTGGTTTTTCTTGCCTGTCAACAGCTGAAGTTCCAACAGGCTATACTGCTTGGACGCTTTGATGACCCTGTATTGCGTTCGAGCCAAAGCCCCTTCATTTGGACGCTTGACCGATTGCATTTTATACGCTTCGCCCTCTGCGAGATAAGATTCTATAATGCCGCTTTTCTCTGCTAAATGGCCGTAAACGACAGCCAGGTATTTTTTTTCAACACTTTCCCATTGCTCGGCAAATTTCTCACGAATTGCAAAACTTTTGGCAAAGATCAATACGCCGGATGTATCCCTGTCCAACCGGTGCACGACAAACAGGTTGGCCTTTGACTTCGGGTTTCCCTTGCGGACATAATTGGTCAGCAGATGATGCGCCGTCTTTTCTGCTTCGTAATGGGCCTTGACACTCAACAGCCCCGAGCTCTTTTCAATCACGATGATGTCTCGATCCTCATAGAGGATCTTGATGCCTGCAGGCACATACTTCGTTCTTATCTTTATTTTTGATTTCATCATAGTTGTTTACAAACGACTAAACAGTTTTCTGCTTGTATGGGTTTTGATGGGAACGTCCTGCAAATTTCAGGTCTTGATTCATATACGCCGCAAGAAAAACGACCCTTATTCTCATTCAGGAAAAAACAATATCCATTTTCCCTGAATTTTAAAAAATAGTCTTCAACGACATTTCCTTTTGGGTTGGTAAACACCTCGAAAGACAATCCTGTGAAGTGTTCCAACCCATCGATATCAGATTGAGACAATTCGACATATGGGTAGTTCCTGCAACATTGCGCACATTGGCTGCAGATCTTAAAGGATATGGTATGCTTCATATCACAATATCGGCGAGAACAGCCGGGCCGCCCGGATCGCCAGGCGGAAGGCCAGAGATCGGCGGTACACCTCGTCGGTGGTCAGGGGGTCGGCCAAGGCAAAATCGTCAAGGCACATCTTCTCCACCCGCCGGATGAAGTCGGGGTCGGTAAAAGCCATGGTGATCTCGAAATTGATCCGCAGGGAGCGGTTGTCCAGATTGACCGTGCCGATGCCGGCCAGGGTGTCGTCCACCAGAAAGACCTTCTGGTGCATGTAGCCCTTGCGGTAGGTGTACATCCGGACACCGGCCACGGCCACTTCAAACAGGTAGCTGTGCGCCGCCCACCAGACAACCCGCTTGTCCGGATTGGCGGGAATTAGGATTCTCACGTCCACCCCGCGCATGGAAGCCAGTTGCAGCGCTTTGATCACCGCCACATCGGGTACGAAATAGGGGGTCAGGATCCAGCACCGATGCCGGGCCAGGTTAATGGCCTGAACCATCATCAGCGAACAGCTTTCCACCAGATCCCCGGGACCCGTGGGAATGCACAGGACCGGTTCACTGCCGAGGCAGGCCGGCGGATCCCAAGAAATATCCGGCAGCTTCCCGCAGGCCCAATGCCAGTCCTCGGCAAAACAGAGCTGTACCGCCAGGGTCACCGGACCCTCCATTTTCACGTGGGTATCCCGCCAGAAATCGAAACGCCGGCCCTTTCCTAAATATTCGTCGCCCACGTTGTGGCCTCCCACCCAGCTTACGGCCCCATCCACGACCACGATTTTCCGGTGATTGCGGAAATTGATCCGGAACCGGTTGAGCCATCCACTGCCCATGCGGAAGGTGCCGACGTTGACCCCGGCAGCCCTCAATCCATCGGTGTAGGATCGGGAAAGCCCCACGCAGCCGATCTGGTCCAAGAGAAAATAGACCCGCACGCCGGCCTTCACCCTCTCGATCAGCGCCGATTTGAGCCGGTCGGCCAGTTCGCCGTCGCGGACGATAAAGAACTGAACCAGCACATAGCTGCGGGCAGACCGGACCCCTTCCAGGATGGAATCGAAGGTGGCCTCGCCGTTGATCAACAGGGAGCAGCGGTTGCCGGCCATGATCGGCAGCTGGTAAATATCGCTGAGCACATCGATTTTGGGCGTATCGCGCACCATCAGGCAGCCGATCCGCTGATCCAGCCGGAGATCTCTGCCCAGGTGGTGGATGGCGGTACTGCCGGACTGGTGGGCGTCTGCATAGCTCTGGATGCGTCGCGCCCCGAACATGAGGTAAAGAAAAACAGACAGGTAGGGAAAGAAAAACAGGGCCATCACCCAGGCGATGGTTCCCTGGCTGGTCCGCCCGTTCATGACGACGTCAAAAATGAACAGGATGCCCACACCATGAAGGATCACAGGAACCAGCAATAACCAGTATTCAAGGGCGATCTGTACCACGGGCATGGCGACGGGGCCTTTTTTCAAGAGGTTGCTTCATTTTTTAGCATATGATTCCTTGCGTTTGCAATGAAACTTGTCGGGGTTGTTTCCATGACCGGCAGGAAAAGCCCCCCGACGGCGACAAATGGGCAGCAGGCAACCGATGGATTCCGTATTTTTTTATTTATCACAATGGATTGGTTGTCAGCAGAACCGTTGCCCTGCACCACCACCGGCTCTCCGGCAATCATGACTGCCGGAAAAAACAGCGCCGGTCCCTGACGTCACCAGCATGACCTCCGGGCAATGACATAAACTTGGCGAAAGGCAATGCAATACCTATATTCAGCATAACTTTTTCCACTTTGTTCGTGCAACATGGGGGCAGCCCCATCTATCGGGAGGGCGTTATGACAGATTTACGAAACACGCGCACAACCATTTTGAATGCGGGCACGCCCGAAGCAAAGCGCGAAGAAATCCTGGACTATTTCCATAAGACCTTCACCCTCGACGAACGGCTCTACGACACCCTGGCATCCGATGAGGCATTCTACCTGAGGGCCGAACCGCTTCGGCACCCGCCGATTTTTTATCTGGGTCACACCGGCGTCTTCTACATCAACAAACTGATCATTGCCAAAATCATCGATCAGCGCATCGACCCGGCATTCGAGTCCATGTTTGCGGTGGGGGTGGACGAAATGTCCTGGGACGATCTTGACGAGGCCCACTATGACTGGCCCACCGTAAAAGCGGTAAAGGCCTACCGGGAAGCGGTGCGCGCCGTCGTCGATACCGTCATCCGCACCCTTCCGCTCACGCTGCCGATCTCCTGGGACCACCCGTTCTGGACCGTCATGATGGGCATCGAACACCAGCGCATTCACCTGGAGACCTCCTCGGTGATCATCCGGCGGATGCCCATCGACCGGGTTCGCCATCTGCCCCTGTGGGATATCTGCACGGAATCCGGCACGGCGCCGGACAACGATCTGCTGCCGGTGCCCGGCGGCCGGGTGGAGCTGGGAAAATCCAAGGACCATCCCCTGTACGGCTGGGACAACGAATTCGGCAGCCACGCCTTCGATGTCCTGGATTTCGAGGCGTCGCGCTATCTGGTTTCCAACCGGGAGTACCTGGACTTCGTGGAGGACGGCGGCTATGCAACGCCGGCCTTCTGGACCGAAGAGGGCTGGAACTGGGTCGGCTATTCAAAGGCACGCCACCCGCTTTTCTGGATCCCGCCGGATGACGACTGGCGTTTCCGGACCATGACGCAGGTCATCCCCATGCCCTGGAACTGGCCCGTCGAGGTCAACCAACTGGAGGCCAAGGCCTTTTGCAACTGGCTGGCCGAAAAACAGGGCAAAACCATACGGCTGCCCACCGAGGACGAGTGGTACCGGCTGCGCGATCTGCACGACATTCCGGACCAGCCCTATTGGGACCGCGCGCCGGGCAACATCAACCTGGAACACTGGGCCTCGTCGTGTCCGGTAAACCGTTTTCGCTTCGGCGACTTTTACGACATCATCGGCAATGTGTGGCAGTGGACCGAGACCCCCATCACCGGCTTTGCGGGCTTTGCCGTCCATCCGGTTTACGACGACTTCTCCACCCCGACCTTCGACACCCGCCACAACCTGATCAAGGGTGGTTCCTGGATATCCACCGGCAACGAGGCCACCCGCGATTCGCGCTATGCCTTCCGGCGTCATTTTTTCCAGCACGCGGGGTTTCGCTACGTGGCGTCCGAACAGCCGGTGGAACTGCCCGAAGCCATGTATGAAAGCGACCTGGCGGTCTCCCAGTATTGCGAGTTCCACTTCGGGGAGTCCTACTTCAACGTGGAGAACTTTCCACGGCAATGCGCCCGCCTCGCCGTGGCCGTCATGGAAGACCGCCCGAAAAAGCGCGCCCTGGACTTGGGCTGCGCCGTTGGACGCGCCACCTTCGAACTGGCCCGGACCTTCGATTTCGTCAACGGCCTGGACTTTTCGGCACGCTTTATCCGCATTGCCTTCCAGATGCAGGAAAAAGGCGTGACCCACTACGAGAGGGTGGAAGAGGGAGACATCGTCTCCTACCATGAACGGCATCTGGCCGAGTTCGGCCTGGACACCGTCGCCGACCGGATCGAATTTTTCCAGGCCGATGCCACCAACCTCAAACCGCAGTTCAGCGGCTACGATCTGATCCTGGCGGCCAACCTCATCGACCGGCTCTACGACCCGAAAAAGTTTCTTGCCGGCATTCACGAACGGCTTAACATCGGTGGCGTTATGGTCCTCACCTCGCCCTACACCTGGCTGGAGGAATTCACGCGTCGGGAAAACTGGGTGGGTGGCATGCGCAAGGACGGTGAGCCGTATACCACACTGGACGGGCTCAAGGACCTGCTGGCCGGTCACTTTCAAATGCTCGGCACCCCCCGGGATGTTGAATTCGTCATCCGTGAAACCCGGCGCAAATTTCAGCATACCGTCAGCCAGTTGACGGCCTGGGAGCGGGTAAAATAGACCCCCACCAACAAATACGGGTAAGGGTCCAGGGCAGAGCAGGGAAAACCCGGTCTAAAAATGATCCGGTGTCTGCTTACCCTTGACCAGAGAGATTTCAACCCGACGGTTGGCCCTTCGATTCTCGTCTGACGTATTGGCCACCAGCGGGTGGAATTCCGATTTGCCCTGAATGATCAGCCGCTCCGGGGCAATCCCGTGAGACGCCAGAAATTTGGCGACACTGGCCGCTCTTGCTGCAGACAGCTCCCAATTGGATGGAAATTTCGGTGTTCGGATGGCGATGTCGTCGGTATGACCCGACACGATGATCTGGTAATCGCGCTGCGGGGCAATCAAATCGGCAATCCGTTTCAATGCCGATTGCGAATCGGCCAACAGGATCGCATCACCGATATTGAAGGTAACGCGCTCTCCCAGGACAAATACGGGTTGTTTCTCGTCCCAGCGGACGTAAAAATCATTGCTGAAGCTGTCTTTCAGGCCCTTGATCACTGCCTGGTTCAAGGGTTCGACAGCGTGCTCCGCCTGCGATTGAAACTCCACTGCCGGTGGCTCCGGATTCGGTGCCACGGTCTCGTCCATCGGTTCCGCCGCTGTGGATTGAACCCCCCGTGCGGCAAGCCGCGGGGAGTCTTCACCGTAAGGCTGAGAATCGATTTCCGGTTCGCTCGCTGACTCCGCGGCAAGCGACGGGGAATGCGCCCGCTGTCGCGGTTCCGTGGGGAGGGCTTTCGTGGAAAGGTCCGGTCGGGTTTCCGCCGGTGAAGCGACGACCGTGCTGGCCTGTTCCGGTTCCCGCACTGCGGTTTCAGGCCGTTTGATTGCATTGGCGTATAACAAAACGAAGAAAACCAGCAAAAGGGTCATCAGGTCGGCCATACTCCACAAAAACGCGTCCTCTTCGGCCGATTTCGCCTCTTCCGCCACGGAAAAACGGGCGACGAAACCCTTTTCCGCGCTCGGCCTGAACCGCCATTGCGTTGACAGACCACCATGGTCAAGCATCTGCTACCTCGCCGGTTCCTGTTGTTTGACCGAGCCGCCCCAAAGGTTCCAGCGCTGACCCTTTCGGGGCGGCATTGGCGTCGGCGCAGAAAAATCGACCTCTGCATAGGATTTCAGGCTGTGGGCAATTTCCAGCGGCGGCCGCTGGCCGCACGCGGCTACGACGCCGTCGAAAATCACATTGAGCATCAGGGCCTCGCGCCGGATGTACTCGGCAAACTTGCCGGCGATCGGAAGAAACAAGAAATTGGCGAAAAGCAGGCCGTAAAAGGTGGTTAACAGGGCGGTTGCCATGCCTTGTCCGATTTGCGCGGAACTGCCGATATGGTTCAGCACATTGATCAACCCGATGATCGTACCCACAAAACCGAATACCGGCGCCAGCCTGGCAAGTCTGTTGACCACGTTGAGCTGCGCCTGCAATTGGTCCAGATACAGATTGATCTCTTTTCCCAACATCATCTCGACCCGGCCAGGATCATAATTGTCCAGAATCATGTGAAAACCTCTGCGCAGAACCGGGTTTTGCACGGCGTTGATCTTCATGTTCATCTCGTTGAGGCCGGCGACCCGCTGCAGGCGCGCCAGGGCAGTGATTTGACAGATCAGATCCTCAACGGTTTTCGGTTTGGGTTTCAGGCTGTCGACCAGACTGCTGAAAAAGCCGCGCAGGGTATGGACGGGAAATGCCAGGCAGCCGCCAACGATCGTGCCGATTAAGACCAATGCCCCGCTCCTTATGTTCACCAGAACCGGGATGTCGCCCATCACATTGCGGGCAAAAAGGAAAAAGCTCATTATACCAATCATTAAAAGACAATTTCGGACCACGTTACAAACCCTCCGGCTGGTGGTGTTTACGTCTATTCAACCTGATAGACGAATGAAGACGGTCAATTTTCCTTTTTTCTAATTTACTTTTCCTTAAGCAGATTTTGTGCCATGAGACAGAGCGGCCCGAAACAACGCCGGTCGTATCGATTGCCAGCAGGTACAATCATCATATCGGAAAAAATTGCCGCACGGGCGGGTCCGTCCAGGCAAATAGTGATGGGCCGTCGACAACACAGATGGCAGAAGACACCCGGGTTAGGGCCGCTTTTTAACGGAACGGATAGACCCACAATAACCGATACCAGGGAAAAGAAAGCGTTGATATGATCAATCCGGAAACCGTGGCCGTGGTCTGCGGCCTTTGCAGCGCATTGGCCTGGGGGGCGGGAGATTTTACCGGCGGGTTCGCTTCCCGGCGGGGCAACGTGCTCACCGTGGTGCTCTTCTCTCAGTTGATCGGGGGCACCCTTCTGGTTTGTCTGGCGGCGGCCTTTTCCCGGAGCATGCCACCCGCAAGGCACCTGGTGTTTGGCGGATTGGCCGGTTTCACCGGCGTGATAGGCCTGGTCGGACTCTACAAGGGGCTGGCCCAGGGGCGCATGGGACTCGTTGCACCGCTGTCAGCGATAGTGACCGCCCTGGTTCCCATGACCTTTTCATTTGTCGTGGAGGGTTTTCCCGGCTGGCTGCGCATGATCGGTTTCGGAATCGCCATGACAGCCGTCTGGCTTATTTCTTCCCCGGGTGACCAATCGAAAATCGAACCCGGTGAACTGCGGCTCTCGATTGTTGCCGGTTTGGGGTTTGGCCTGTTCTTCATTTTCATGGATCAGGCCACCAGCCAGTCTGTCCTGTGGCCTTTGGTGGCGGCCCGCGCAGCGGCCATCGTGGTGATGTTCACACTTTTGGTCGTGACACGCCAACTGGCCCCGCCACCCCGGGGTCAATTCGTCTTTATGGCCCTGGCAGGCATACTGGATACCGCAGGCAACGCCGCCTTCGGAATGGCCGCCCATCTCGGAAGGCTGGACATTGCCGCTATTCTGGCGTCCCTCTACCCGGCATCCACCATCATGCTGGCCTGGCTGGTCTTTCGAGAACGCCTGAGCGGACGGCAGTGGTGCGGGGTGGCCGGTGCCGGGGCGGCGTTGGTGCTGATAGCGTTGTAGTTTCCATAAAGATTTTAATATTTGATGGACATCGTCGTCTTCGGGCAGAAAGGTTCAAATCTACCTACAAATGAGACAATCGTGTGACGGTGAACGTCCACAACAGGTAGATTTTGGTTCCTGGCAAGACTCGAGCGAGTTGGCAACCGCAGGCATAGTGAGCCTATTCCGAGGATCGCCGACGAGCGAGTACGCCGCCAGGGGCCGAAAGATGCCTGTTGTGGACATTCACCCTAGCCGTGGAGCGCCTTGCCGGTTCCCTTCAACGCCGCCTCCAGCATGATCTCCGCCAGGGTGGGGTGGGCGTGAATGGTGTTGGCGATGTCCGCCACACACAGGTTGTTGCTGACCGCCAGGGTGCCTTCTCCCAGCAGGTCCGTGGCGTGAGGGCCGATGATGTGGACGCCCAGCACCTTACCGCTGCCGACTTCGGAAATGATGGTGGCCTGACCGGCCAGTTCGCCGATGACCTGGGCCTTGCCGATGGTGCGGAACAACACCGTATCGGTGCGGGCATCGATGCCCCGGTCTTTGGCCTGGGCCTCGGTGAGCCCCACGCAGGCCACCTCCGGCATGGTGAAAATGGCCCCGGGCACCGCCGTGTAATCCATGACGCGCTTACCGCCCATGGCATTTTCCGCCGCCAGCATGGCTTCGGTGGAGGCCACGTGAGCCAGCATCACCCGCTCCGGGCCCAGCACGTCGCCGATAGCGTACACACCGGGGGCACCGGTCTGCAGGTGGTCGTCCACCGGGAGCCACCCCTTGGCATCGGTCGCCAGCCCGATGGTGGACAGGCCGATACCTTTTGTATGGGGCGACCGGCCGATGCACACCAGCGCCTGCGCTACCGTTTCCGTCACCGGGACCTTCTCCTTTTCCTTCACATCCGATGCAAAGGGCGAGGGGCCGATGGTCACCGCCAGGCCTTCACCGCGCCGCTCGATCGCGTCCACCACCCGGTTCACGTAATACTTGATCTTGCGCTTTTTCATCTCCCGCTCCAGTACCTTGGAGCAGCCGGCATCCACCGATGGCAGGGGCAGCAAGCGGTCCAGGGCCTCCACGACAATGACCGCTGCCCCCATGGCGGACAGGATGCAGGCAAATTCGCAGCCGATCACCCCTCCGCCCACGATAACGATGGATTCGGGGACCTGCTCGATCTCCAGAATGTGGTTGCTGGACAGGATCCTCCGGCCGTCAAAGGGAAAAGCCGGCACCGAAAAAGGGTGGGAGCCGGTGGCGATGATCAACCGATCCCACGCCCAGCCCTGCACCTGCCCGTCTTCACCGGTGGCTGAAACCCTGCCGGGCCCGTCGATACGGGCGGTGCCTCGAACCAGGCGGATCTGGTGGTGTGCCAGCAGGCCCTCGATACCCCGGATCTGGGTGGAAAGGACCTTGTGCTTGCGGGCCATGAGTTGTTGCATGTCGAGCACGGCGCTGCCATCCAGGCGGATACCGAACTGATCGGCCTGGTGAAATTTTTCAAGCATCTCGGCGGTGGTCTTCATGATCTTCGAGGGAATGCACCCCCAGTTCAGACAGGTGCCCCCGACCTGTTCCTTTTCCACCACCGTCACCTCTGCGCCCAGCTGCGCGGCGCGAACCGCCGCCACATAGCCCCCCGGACCGGCTCCCAGGATCGTCACCCGTGTTGCCATAAGTCTACTCCTCCCCGGTTCCCTTATTGTTGAAACGGCGGATCGGTCCGCCGCGATAACCGATTGGATCAGTTAAGCGCATTTAATGTCTTTTTCAACCTTTTTTTAACAATTTTTTGCCGAATACTTCAAATTTTTAAAAAATGTTTGACAGATTCATCATGCTCGATTAGATATTTTTAATATCCACGTAATCGTTGAAAGGCCATCGATGAAAGTAGACGATCTGAACATTTCCATCGTCCGCCATCTGCAGGAGGGCAGGAAGTCCTACAAAATCATCGCAGAGGATCTTGGCGTCTCCGAGAATACCGTCCGGTCACGGGTCAGCAAGCTTGAAGAAGAGGGCGTGCTGAAGATCGTCGGCCTGGTGGACCCGGAAAAGGTTCCACGGCACCGGGTCGTGATGGTGGGCGTCAAGCTGACCACCATGGACCTGGTCAAAAAGGGCGAAGAGTTCAGCCGCGTTCGCGGGGTGGTGTCGGTGAGCGTCGTCACCGGCCGGTTTGACCTGATCCTCATGGTTCTGCTCAAGGAGGGTTTCGGCCTGCTGGAATTCTACACCGAAGAGGTGTCCCGGCTCGAGGGTGTACAGTCGGTGGAAACCTTCGTGGTTTACAAGAGCTACAATCTTAAGGTTCCCTATATATTCTAAAGGCAGTGTTAAGTGTTTCGCAAAAGCAACACCCATCTTTCATTAAATTGACGGAACACATCAACTTAACACGTCACTCTTAACACTAAACACGTCGTTTATGACCAAGGAAACCGCGCCATGGAAACTGCAATCAAACGGACACCGCTGAACCGCTGGCATCGAGATCATGGCGCCAACATGGCCGACTTTGGCGGGTACGACATGCCCCTGTGGTATTCGTCGGTGAAAGAGGAGCATCTGGCCGTGCTCAGCGGAGCCGGTGTTTTCGACACCAGCCACATGGCAGCCGTCACCGTCGCCGGATCGGGAGCGGCAGCGCTGCTCCAGCATTGCTTTACCAATGATCTGGAGGCCTGCATCGGACCGTCCAGAAAGCCCCTTTCCCCGGGTCGCTGCGTGTACGGCGCCTTTTTAGACAAAAACGGCCACACAATCGACGACGCGATTGTCTTTTTCATCGAGGCGGACAGCTACATGGTCGTCGTCAACGCCGGCATGGGCGGGACCGTGTCCGACCACCTGCGGCATCATCTCGGCGACCGGGATGCCACGGTCACCGACCTGTCCGATCGACTGGGCAAGATGGACATCCAGGGGCCGGCGGCGGCCAAAATCCTCGGCGCGGTTCTGGCCGAGCCTCAATCGGTTTTTGCCGGCATGCCCTACTTCTCCTTCAAGGGATATTTCGACCCCGCCTCGCCACTGGCCGATGCGGTCCGCCTGGACGACGGCACCCCCATTTTGCTGTCACGTACGGGGTACACGGGCGAGTTCGGTTTCGAGATTTTCCTGGCACCGGACAACATCCAGGGCCTGTGGGAGCGCCTACTGGAAACCGGCCGTTCCTACGGCATCAGGCCCTGCGGCCTGGCTGCCCGGGACAGCCTGCGTGCCGGCGCCGTCCTGCCGCTCTCCCACCAGGATATCGGACACTGGCCATTCATCAACCACCCCTGGCCTTTTGCCCTGCCCTTTACGGCCGACCAGACCGGATTCACCAAGGATTTCATCGGACGGGCCGCCCTGGAGGAACAGGCGGAAGTCTCGTTCACCCATGCCTTTGCAGGCAAGGATCTGCGCAAAATCTCGGCCGGGGAAGGTTCCCGCGTCATCGATGCCCACGGAAAAACGATCGGGACCGTTCTTACCTGCGCCACTGATATGGGCATCGGGCGTCACGACGGCGACATCTTCAGCGTTGCCAGCCCGAACAAGCCGGAAGGCTTCAAAGCCAGGGGGCTCTGCTGCGGCTTCGTCAAGGTCAACCGCAAGCTGTCCCTCGGCCATCACGTGGACATCGCGGACAACCGCAGGAAAATAACCGTCACCATCGTGGAGGATATCCGTCCTTGCCGCACCGCCCGCAAACCGATGGCTGAAATGGTCTAATCGCGGACACGACACCGCTTATCTCATAGAAAAAAACCAATTACAGGGAGGGAATCATGAAAGCGATCAGCGAACTCAATCTGCCGGAAGACGTGCGATACACCGACGACCATGAGTGGGCCAAAAAAAACGGCGGCGTGGTGCGCATGGGTATTTCTGACTATGCCCAGGATCAGTTGGGAGACATCGTGTTTGTGGAGCTGCCTGAGGTGGGCAGCAGCTTTGACAAGGGCGACGAGTTCGGCACCGTGGAATCGGTCAAAGCCGTGTCCGAGCTTTACATGCCCATCGGCGGCGAGGTGACGGCCATTAACGAAGCCCTTGCCGACGAACCCGAGTTGGTTAACAGCGACCCTTACAACGGCGGTTGGATGATGGAAATCAAAGCCAGCGACCCCGCCGAACTCGAGGCCCTGAAATCCAAGGCCGACTACCTTGAGATGCTGAAAGGATAAACTACGATGAGATATCTGCCCCATACCGAAGAAGACATCCAACAGATGCTTCAGGTGGTGGGCGCGGCGGATCTGGACGAACTGTTCTCCAGCATTCCCGACGACTGCCGCCGGAAAGAGGCGATGAACCTGCCCGAGCCCCTCACCGAATGGGAACTCAACGGGCATATGGACTGCATGGCCGCCAGTATGGGCACGCCCCCTTTCTACCAGGTGTTCATGGGCGCCGGCAGCTACCACCATTACATCCCCGAAATCACCCGTCAACTGCTCCTGAGGAGCGAATTTTTTACCGCCTACACTCCCTACCAGCCGGAAATCAGCCAGGGTACGCTGCAGACGATCTACGAATACCAGACGCTGGTGACCCGCCTGCTGGGCATGGATGTGGCCAACGCCTCCATGTACGATGGCGCCTCGGGGCTGGCTGAAGCCCTGCTGATGACCATCCGGGCCTCCCGTCGCAAAAAGGTGGCCGTCTCACGTGCGATTCACCCCCTGTACCGCAAGGTGGTGGAAACCTATTTTGCCCCCACCGGCTTCGAGGTGGTCGAACTGCCCGTCAGCAAAGACGGCCGCACCGACCTTTCCGGTCTGGCCGACCTGGGTGAACTGGCCGGCGTGGCCCTGCAGAGCCCCAACTTCTTCGGCTGCATCGAGGATCTGGAGTCTGCCGGGAAAGCCATCCACACCGACAAGAAAACCCTCTTCGTTGTCTCTTTCAGCGAACCGCTGGCCTACGGCCTGCTGAAAAGCCCCGGGGCATGCGGGGCGGACATCGCCTGCGGCGAGGGTCAGAGCTTCGGTATTCCCCAGAGCTTCGGCGGCCCCGGCCTGGGCATGTTTGCCGCCCGGCAGCAGTATGTACGCACCATGCCCGGCCGCCTGATCGGTAAAACGACGGACCGCGACGGTAGAACCGGCTTCGTCTTGACCCTGGCAACTCGCGAGCAGCACATTCGCCGTGAAAAAGCCACATCCAACATCTGCTCCAACCAGGGACTGTGCGCCACCGCATCCACCATGTACATGGCGGCTCTGGGCGGAACGGGCATCCGCGAACTCTCCCGGCTCAACCGCGACCGGGCCGAGTACCTCAAGGCGTCGCTGGCCAAGGCCGGACACGCGTCGCCGTTCAGTGCGCCCACCTTCAACGAATTCGTGGTGCGCTTCCCCGATGGTTTTACCGACACCTGGCAGCGGCTGCTGGAGAAGAAGATCGTCGCCGGGCTGCACCTGGCGCCCTACTATCCGGAACTTTCCGACTGCTGGCTGATGTGCGTGACCGAAACCATCTCTAAAACGGTGATGGATGCCTTGGTAAAGGAGGTGGCCAAATGAAAGATAAAATGGGAACCACCGGTCTGATCTTCAACGAACCCCTGCTCTGGGAAAAAGGGTCCCCGGGGCGAAAAGGGTTGTCGCTGCCCCGCCGCGACGTGGATGAGACCCCGCTGGACGATGCTTTGGTCGGCGATGGTCCGGATTTTCCGGATCTTTCCGAGCTGGATGTGGTGCGCCACTTCACCAAGCTCTCCCAGTGGAACTTCGGCGTGGACAGCGGTATGTACCCGCTGGGTTCGTGCACCATGAAATACAACCCCAAGACCAACGAACGCCAGGCGTCCATTCCCGGCTTCGCCGGCGCCCATCCCCTGCTGCCCGCAAGCCTCTCCCAAGGGGCCCTGGAGCTGATGCACGACCTGCAGGGTTACCTGGGTGAAATCACCGGCCTGCCCGCGGTTACGCTGCAGCCGGCTGCCGGCTCCCAGGGCGAATTGACCGGCATGCTGATCTTTGCCGCCTACCATAAGCATAAGGGGCAGGCGCGCACCAAGGTCCTCATTCCCGATACCGCCCACGGCACCAACCCGGCCAGCGCCGCTCTGTGCGGTTTCACGTCCGTTGCGGTAAAATCCGGCCCGGACGGCGTCCTGCTGCCCGAAGCGGTGGCCGAACTCATGGACGCGGATACCGCCGGCATCATGATCACCAATCCCAACACCCTGGGATTGTTCGAAGACAACATTCGCCAGGTGGCCGACATCGTTCATGAGAAGGGCGGGCTGGTCTACGGCGACGGCGCCAACATGAACGCCGTCATGGGCATCGTCAATATCGGCGACATCGGTGTGGACGTCCTTCACCTCAACCTGCACAAAACCTTTTCCACACCCCACGGCGGCGGCGGCCCCGGCGCCGGTCCGGTATGCGTCACCCCGGAGCTGGAGCCTTTTCTCCCCGTCCCCCGGGTGGTCAAAAATGGTGACACCTACCACCTGAGTGAGGATTATCCTCTCTCCGTGGGCAAGGTACACGCCTTTTACGGCAACTTCGGCATCCTTCTGCGTGCCTACAGCTACATACTGAGCGTTGGCAAATACCTCAAACAGGTCAGCCAGTATGCCGTGCTCAACGCCAATTACATCAAGGAGAAACTCAAGGGTCATTACCACCTGCCCTATGACCGGCCCTGCATGCACGAGTGCGTCTTTACCGACAAACGCCAGCAGGAGCATCATGTGGCCACCCTGGACATCGCCAAGCGCTTGATGGACCACGGATTCCATCCGCCCACCATCTACTTCCCGCTGGTGGTCAGCGGCGCCATCATGATCGAACCCACCGAATCCGAATCCAAAGAGACCCTGGACCAGTTCATCGACGCCATGAAGCAGATCGCCCAGGAAGCAGTAGATTGTCCCGACTGCCTGCACGAATCGCCCCAGTTCCCCAAGGTGAGGCGACTGGACGAAACCGCGGCAGCCCGCAATCCCTGCCTGCGAGGATAATACCAACCATCGACAGGGGCGGCCGGACGGCCGCCCCTTTTTTGCTCTTTGATGGTACTGAACGATTGCATGGAACCTGAGAATAACAGCAACACGACGCCGGCGTGCTGGTGGGTGAACCTGCCGGAAACCGACTACCAGCGGGCACTGGACCTGCAACTGGCAGTCGTGGCGGCTAAAACGACCGGCCGCCTTGACGCCGACGTGATCCTGAGCGTCGAGCACCCGCGCGTCTTCACCCTGGGCCGGCGCGGCGGTCGGGAAAACCTTTGCGTCACCGACGATTTTCTGGCCGAAAAAGGCGTGTCGGTAATGCCCACGGATCGGGGGGGCAACATTACCTACCACGGACCGGGTCAACTGGTGGTCTATCCGATCATCGACCTCAACCGCCGGCGCCTGAAAGTCGTGGAATTCGTCTCCGGCCTCGAGCAGGCCATGATCCGCACCGCCGGTCACTGGGGCATCTTGGCCGGCACCGATCCGGCCAACCGCGGCGTCTGGCTGGACGGCGACAAGCTTGGCAGCATCGGCATCACCGTCAGACGCGGCGTCAGCTTTCACGGCCTGGCTCTCAACGTCAACACGGACATGGAGCCCTTCGGCTGGATCAACCCCTGCGGCCTGAACCAGGTGCGCATGACGTCATTGGAACGCCATCTCAACGGCCCCGTCGCCATGGATGTGGCACGGCATGAGATGGCGGCACACCTGGCCGCAGTTTTCGGAATCGCCTTGACAACGGTCAGCCTGGAACAACTTTATGCCGAGATCGAATTTGTGGGTTCAGGGATTTAGGAATTCAGGAATTGTGGAATTTAACGATCGTGCAGCCGGGTTGGCCCCATTCACTCGAATCCTTGGCCCCTTGAGCCCTTGAACCTTTTTTTGAAAGCCTGCTATCATGATCCCATCCAACCCCATCCGCACCGGCAAACCCGCCTGGCTGAGAAGAAAACTGCCTTCCGGACCTGAATACGAGCAGATCCGGTCCATGATCGGAAAGGACAAGCTCCACACGGTTTGCCAGGAGGCCAACTGCCCCAACCAGTTCGAATGCTTCTCCGCCCGCACGGCCACTTTTTTGATTCTCGGTGCGGTCTGCACCCGCAACTGCCGATTCTGCAACATCGAGGAGGGTCGACCGGGCCCTGTGGATGCGGACGAACCCCGGCGCGTGGCCGACGCGGCGGCCAGGATGAACCTGCGGTATGTCGTCGTCACCTCGGTGACCCGGGACGACCTGGAAGACGGCGGCGCCGGCCACTTCGCCGCCACCATCGGCGCCCTGCGGAGGAAGATCCCCGGTGTGCAAGTGGAAGTCCTGATCCCCGATTTTCAGGGGGACCAATCGTCCCTGGAAACGGTGCTGGCCGCCCGCCCCGATGTACTCAACCACAACATGGAAACCGTACGCCGCCTCTATCCCGCCGTACGCCCCCAGGCGGACTACGATCGATCCTTGGAGCTGCTGGCCCGCGTCAAAACCATCGACCCGGCCATCCCGGCCAAATCAGGCATCATGCTGGGCCTGGGGGAAACGGAACCCGAAGTCCGGCAGACCATCGCCGACGTCTACCGCACCGGCTGCCGCATGCTCACTATCGGCCAGTACCTGCAGCCGACCGCGCAGCACCTGCCGGTGGTCGACTTCATCCCGCCGGAGGAATTCGAACGCTGGCGGCGATTCGCCATCCATACCGGGTTTGAAAAAGTGGCATCCGGCCCTTTTGTGAGAAGCTCCTACCACGCCGGGGAGATGTTAACGGGAACTAAATAACAAGCGCATTCAAACGGGTGTTGGAATATGAACCTGATTGATAAAGACATTTCCTCAGTATGATGAACCGTATCTAATTCGCCTTAACGAAAGGAGTGGCATATCAAATCCGCTGCCCGGATTCGATTGTGTCCCTTACAAAATAATTTCTCATCATTCCCAAATCCTCATGTTCCAGATTATGGCAATGGTATAAAAACATTCCGGAGTAATCGTCAAAAGCCACTATAAATCTGACGCTTTCGCCAGGCATGAGCAAAACAGTATCTTTCCAGCCTTCATCGACATAGCCTTCATGCATCACGCCGCGTCTTTCAATAACGCGGAACTGTTTACCGTGGAGGTGAATGGGATGTGGCATATTCATCATCCGCATCATTCCGCCCCCCGTGTTATTAAACTCCCAGATTTCCTTAGATCCTAATTGAACAATTTCGTCACCATCAACCTCTTCCAGCTGAAAAACACGGCCATTAATCGACCATTGCATATGCTGCATGGTCAGATAGAATTGACGGGGATGTGAAAAATTGTCAGCTTCATTTTGTTGAATAGGCTCAATATCAGAAAGTATGGCTGGTAATGTCAGGTGATTTTTTATGGCCCTGGTAACTTTGATGCTGAAAATAGGAAAGTCGGAACCGTTTGGTAGGCGTGGATTCTTACTCATTCGGCCAGCGTCCATGCCTCCTGTCTCAAAAGGGAGACTTGTCAACGAAGTCTCATAGCCAACCGGATGGTCGTTGAAGTCAGCCCATAATTCCAATCTTTCTCCGGGAGCTAAAAAAACATACTTTCTGTAGACTGGCTTTTCCAACAACCCGCCATCCGTGCCAATGATGATTAGCGGTCGACCATCATTCCACGCTAATTTATAAATCCGCGAATTGGATCCATTTAGCAGGCGTAACCGATAGGCACAGGTAGCTACGGGGAGCGTGAAATCCGGCAGCCCGTTTACCATGATCATGTCACCCAAAAAACCAGTCATCCGCTCCATTCTATGACCCGACATGTATACCAGCTGATTGGTCGAATCAAATGTTCGGTCCTGAATCACTAACGGGACATCATATTCACCATCGGGTAGACCGAGTCCTTGTTCTTGATCGTCGGATACAAGAAAAAGGCCAGCCATACCACGGTAAACCTGAGGACCGGTTCTGCCATGAGGGTGCGGGTGGTACCAATAAGTTCCAGCTCTATTTTTTACCTCGAACTCGTATAGAAACGCTTGGTCTTTCGGAACAACATAGCGTGGATGGCCATCCATGATAGCAGGTACATGCAGGCCGTGCCAGTGAACGATAGTTTCTTCAGGGACGTTGTTTTTGAAAAGGATTCGTATTTTCTCTCCCTGGTGTACTTTGATTATTGGTCCAAGATAGCTGCCTGGTAGTTTATTAATTCTGGCTTTGTCTCCATTTTCCACTTTCGCATGGTATTGCCAAACCTTGGTTGGAACCCCGGGAAATATGGCCACTTCATCTGGACGAGCTGAAAGAAATATATCTATATCAGGGACGAATTCACTCCCTGTCTTTACTTCTGCTGCAAACCGATTCAATTTTGGCCAGAAGCCACCTGTCATTATGCCAAGCGTTCCACATCCGGCCAGTTTAAGAAAACGACGCCTTTCATACCTGCCTTCAGCACTTATATGCGTTGTATTTTTCGTCATTGTCGGCCTCTGATGCCTGTGAAAGTAATGAGCTTATTTTTTTCACTGATCCATCTATTGGCAAGTCACGTGAGCTGGTGTTACCGGCTACCACTAATTCAAAAAAAAGAAAGGCGGCAGATGCCGCCCCTTCTTTGACTTGGGAGATTATTTGTCAAACCTAACGCCAGCAATTGCCTCTTCCGCCATAACCGGAGCCCATCATTCGACCATGACCTCTATACGCCCGATCATAGTTGGGTGACGACTTTCTGGTCTGAATCTCGAAATCCAAGCGTTTTTGGTCCAGTTCGCCTTGGAGTTTGGAAATCTCCTGCTGCAAATCGGACGCTTTGTTGGTGTCGGGGTTTTCCTTTGCCAGTTCGCTCTGCAAGGCAAGCTCCTTTTCATAGAGCTGCCCACGGGTCTCCTCGGTAGCTTTAAAAAATTCCGACCGCTGCTGATCTAGTTTGGCCATTTCTTCATCGGAAAGGTTGCCATAGTTGCCCATCATTCCGTAACCATCGCCACCTCTTTGATGCCAGCCCATACCGCGACCACCATTTCCCATGCCGTAGCCACAGCCATTGCCCCACCCGGCGAATGACAGGCTCGCGAAGCCAAAAATTCCGATTATCGTAGCAATCATGATTCCTTTAACCTTGCTGTTCATTTGAACCTCCTAAATTTAGATTTTATTGATCGGTTTGCCGTTGTTTGCTCGATCCTTCATTATAGCTGGATATAGAGCAACCGCTGTGCCAAACAGGATCATTCAAGCTATGGGAATAGATTACTAATTGTAATCACTATAAATTAAACGCATCACCAAAATAAGAACTGATATGATAAATTCATGGTGCAGATTTAAGCGTGGCAATTTTACCCACATTTCGATTGGTCTGCGATAGCGGTGGGGTGAAAATAACCAATTTGATGGAATGAGTCGCGAAAGAGGGTGATCGGAAAGAGGAAAGAGGTTAGGAGGACAGATTGGTTGATCCTGATATGATTTCCATATCAAGGTGACATTTTGCGGGAATTGTTACCGTCGATAAATAAAAGGTCTCAATCGACACCATATTCCTTCAGCTTGTTGTGAAGGGTCTTACGGTTGATACCAAGCTTCCTGGCCGTTTCGCTTTTGTTGCCCTGACAGGCTTCGAA
>NZ_JBUOIV010000066.1:0-26520 GCF_055467485.1 Desulfosarcina sp.
ATGTTTACTGTGGGCCCCAATACATATTGACCAGTAAATATTACTCCAACTCATCACCAGCCAACCAAAATCATTTTCCGGTTCTCTATGAAACTCCAGTCGTCGCAAAGTATTCAGATAACGGGTCCAAATCCCAAGGAATATCCGGCCAGATGATCCGGGGTGTCTTCATCGCCTGCTGAACGATACGCATGAACTTTTTGCCGATGCTCTTTGATTTACGACGGTTGAATCGAAAGACATACTCGTCCAGATAGTTCTGAAGGTATTTCGGTTCGAATCGACCCTGATACGTTCCTCTGATCAATCGTTTGATCAAGGTCGTCACCAGGTGGGCGCCATAGAGCTTGTCGTAGTCCTTGCTCTTGCTTTGGTTGGTTATTTCGCGACGAAACTGTTGTGTATCAATGATGTTGTAGCTTTGCCACTCATCCGTGGCAATGGTTGAAGCGGGCTCGATATTGTCGAGAATAAAGGTTTCCATGGAGTACCCGGAACAATCCAGGGCGACATGCAGACGAATGCGACCCATTCGTTTGTTGAGGTCTCAACGCTCAACGGCGACCGCCACAATGGTTTTGCCTTCGGCACCGCGGCCACGCTTTCCGGATCGCGCCGCGCCGATGAAAAATTCATCCACTTCGACGCGACCGGACAGTTTTTCGCGTCTATCGCGGATGGTGCAGCGTCGAAGCTTCTGCAGCCAGGTCCAGGCGGTTCCGTAGCTGCCAAAGCCCAACAGCTCTTTCAGATTAACCGCATTGATGCCGGATTTGCGGGTGGTAAACCACCACATGGCTTTAAACCAGTAGGTGATGGGTTTTTTAGAGCTGTCCATAATCGTGCCGGCCGTTATCGAGTTCTGGAACTGACAGCTGGTGCAGATGTACAGCTTTCGCGAGCTGAACCAGTATTGATCATGACCGCATCGCTGACAGGCAAACCCATCGGGCCATTTGAGCTGGAACAGATACGCGTAACAGGCATCCGGATTTGAGAACCGGGCGTCAAATTCGATTTCGGATCTGGGGAAATCTTCTGCAATGGTGAAGTCTGTCATGATGGCCTCCTTTTTCGTAGGTTGTGAGACCATCATAACGCAGTCATGTGACAGATCCGGTCACAACTGAGTTCACTGGAGTTTCGTAGAGAACCGCATATTTTAATTCGCATCTCTATGAAGATTAAGTTGGTCCGTTGGCGGAACATCAGACTGTGTCATCCCGGAAGCAGCGAAGCGGATATCCGGGATCCAGAAAGTTGATTGAGCATAGTGGATAGCGCTGTTGCTTCACGGTGTGCCCCGCCTTCGCGGGAATGACACCATGTACTAAACCAGGTGGTATAATAAAACCTCCGGTTGACAGGTACCTGGTTCAAGAGGTCACTTGAGCTTTATAGAGAACCGGTTTCCACATTATCCATTGATGCTTTCCTTTTTTTACAAGTTATTATCCCTGCGATTGAACAATATGCAATTTTCAATTCGCAAGGATCGGATGTGCCCCCTATTGCCATTGATTATACGATGGACCTCCATGGGATCTGTCAATCCAGTTGGAGGCATCAGGCCAGGAACTTCAAGCATCCCCGTGTCAGATAAAGTTCCATAGCGATCCCCTTGCAGGCCATTGAAGTGAATAAAAAAGGAAGTAAACGGTTGACCAGAAGACTCCGGATCAGAATTGTACTGCCATCTGGTTGCAGGCAGGAAGGACTCTGCGGCAGGTAGGTGCTTAATTCATCATTATCGGGTTGTTTTAGTCCTACATGTTTGGCGAGATGCGTCGATTTTCGGTTTCGCACGCGATACTGATTTAATTGAGATGATCACCATGATTGAAAAGTTCAGATACCCTCATTCGTGCCCGTCAGGTGAAATAGATCTTGCGAAAGGGTGATCTATGCCAGGCCCGCTTGCGCATCTTCTGCCTGGGGCAGGGTCAATCCGATGTGAATGATACCGTCCGCCAGGTCGGCATGAACCTTTCCGCCATGGGCCTCCACCAGTTCCTTGACGATGGACAGGCCGATGCCGGCGCCGCCGAGGTGGCGGGAGCGGGATTTCTCCCCGCGGTAGAAGCGTTCGAAAAGATAGGGTAGATCGTCGGAGAGAACGTCGCCGGCGACGTTGGAAAAATCTATTTTAACCATCCCGGCATCTTCCCTGATCGTGATGTCCACGACAGTTCCCTGCGGCGCATACTGAACGGCATTGGTGGTGAGGTTGCGCAGGACGCGGGCCAGGCGGTCCCGGTCGGCCTGGATCGTTGGCGGCGATTCAAGGGCATGCAGGTTTATGGCCAGCGATTTGCCGGCCAGCGCCGGCGCAAAGGTGGCCACGGTTGTTTCCACCAGGGCCTTCAGGTCGACGGCGGTCAATTGAAGCTGGCTGCCGGCCGCGTCGGCGCGGGCCAGGGCCAGTACGTCCTCCACCAGCTGAACCAGTCGCAGGGTCTCGTCCTGCAGCAGGGAAAGGGTTTCCGGCGCCGGCGGCAGCACACCGTCGTTGAGCGCCTCCAGGTATCCACGGATGTTGGTCAGCGGGGTGCGCAACTCATGGGCCACATCGATCATCAGGGAGCGGCGCAGGTGTTCGATCTTTTCCAGGTTCTCCGCCATGCGGTTGAAGGCCCGGGCCAGGCGTCCGACTTCGTCCGCGGTGGCCACGGGCACCCGGGCCGAAAACTCGCCGGCGGCAATTTCACCGGTAATGCTGGTCATGCGGGTCAATGGGCCCAGAATCCGCCGATTCATTACATAGCTGAGCACGACAGCCAGGAAGATGGCACCCGCAAAGGCCCAGATCAGGTAGCGGTGGATGGAATCCACAAACATGGCGTGGGCAGGTTCGGGGGAGATGTGGTACTTCTCCATGAGGGTGACAAAGTAGCCGGCGGCTAACGTGTCAATGGCCAGCCAGACCACCACCACCGCAAACCCCACGACGATGAGGTTGACCGCGATGAGTTTGATGATCAGGAATCGTTTCAAGGTGCTTTTCCCCTCATTCCGGCTGCCGGTCCGCGAACCGATAACCGATGCCGCGAACGGTGATGATGTATTGCGGCTCGGCCGGAACCGGTTCGATCTTCTGGCGCAGCTTGCCAATGTGAACGTCCACCACCCGGTCGATGACCACCGCCTCGCCCATGGGGTAGAGGCGGTCCAGCAGTTCGTCCCGGTTGAAGGTGCGTCCCGGGGAGGTCATGAGTGCAACGATCAGCGCATATTCGTGAGGGGTGAGAGAAACCGGTTGTTGGCTGACGGTAAGCCGACGCTTTTCCAGGTCCAGGCAAATCGGCCCGTGGATCAGCAGCCTCTCCGCCTCACCCGGCGCAGGCGACGTTCGACGCAGCACCGCCTTGACCCGCGCCACCAGTTCCCGGGGGCTGAAAGGTTTGACCACATAGTCGTCGGCGCCCAATGTGAGTCCGGCCACCCGGTCGATCTCCTCGCCCCGGGCCGTGAGCATAATCACCGGCACATCCGAGGTTCGTCGCAACCGGCGGCACACCTCCCAGCCGTCCACCTTCGGAATCATCAGATCGAGAATCACCAGGTCCGGCCTGTGTTTGCCAGCCATGGCCAAGGCCGTTTCGCCGTCTCCGGCGGTTACCGTTGAAAAGCCTTCACGCTCCAGATACAGGGCGATCAGGGACGAGGTGTTTTCGTCGTCTTCGACCACCAGAACCAGTTTCGCCTCACCAGGTGCCATTTTGCCTTCTCCCGAGGAACGGTTTCCGCTGAAACGCCAATCCGCCGTCTGACGGCGATGTCCTTTCTGACCCGAGGCCGTTTCCTGCCCCCCAAACCCAAACAGAGTTTAAAGGGCGTGCAAAGGAAAAGCAAGTCGCGGCGCGATTAAGACGCCCTAACCGATTCCAACGGGCTGATCGAAGGTATCGCATGCCTGCCGCCGGTTCCGGCAGAGAAACACCACGTCTGTTCAACTCGGGAAAACGGCATTCTCATGAAAATTATTTCCAATTATCTGTAACCATTTACACCGCCAACCGTTTTACCCAGTGGAGAAACCCGTCGCCGGTCATATCTGCTGACCGCTTTCCTTAATAATATACGCCAATTTGCATTCCTGCCCGAGGCATCGCCGACGGTGCAGCGTGCACCATTCGGGGGCGCCGGTGCAAAACCAGGCGGATTTCTCCGCATGAATCGATCGTGTTGCCGCGGTAAAAGGGCAGGCAGTGGTGGTGATACATCAACCCGCAGTATGAAAAGGAGGAGAGACGACATGAAAAAATGGCCTATTTTGCTGACAGGTATTTTCCTGATTTCAGCATCATTTTGGGCGGCGCCGTTGCAGGCGGCCGACCCTATGTTACTGGCCCCCGGGGAGACCGCAATCGTTCGCGTCTATTATCCCAACCAGGAGATGGGCAATAAGACCATCATTTCCTTCGAAGCCCAACTGCTGGAAACCAATTTCGGCCAAGGCTACCATGTGATGCGCGTCACCCGGGAGGACGTCGAGCGGCTGTCCGCCGCCGGCCTGCGGGTGGTGCCGGACGACGCCTGGAAAGCCGCCGTACCGGATGAAGTGGACAAGGCCGCCGAAGAGGCGGATGAAGGCGGGATTCCCAGGTACCCCTGCTACCGGACCGTGGAGGAGACATTTGCCACGGCCGAAAAGATCGTCAAGCAAAACAGGAAGCTGGCCCGTTGGGAGGATGTCGGTGATTCCTGGGAAAAGACGGTCGGCATCGGCGGATTCGACATGCGAGTGCTCGTGCTGACCAACCAGGATATCGGCGGCGAGAAGCCCGACCTGTTCGTCACCGCCGCCTTGCACGCCCGGGAGTATGCCACGGCCGAATTGGTCACACGCTTTGCCGAGTACCTGGTGGACAACTACGACAAGGATGCCGACGTCACCTGGATTTTGGACCACCACGAGATCCACCTGATGCTGCAGACCAACCCCGACGGCCGCAAGATCGCCGAGGATCACACCTTCTGGCGCAAAAACACCAACAGCGACCTGTGTGACGACCCGGACCGATGGGGCGTAGACCTGAACCGCAATTTCACCTTCGGGTGGGACTGCTGCGGCGGCTCCAGCGACTTTCCCTGCGATTCCACTTACCACGGAGTCAGACCCGCATCCGAGCCGGAGATCCAGGCGGTTGAGGCGTACATGGAATCGATCTTTCCAAACCAGTGGCCGGAAAATCCTGAAGAGCCCGTCCCCAATGACGCGACCGGCATCTACATCGACGTCCACTCCTACGGCAAACTGGTGCTGTGGCCCTGGGGATCCACCAATGACCAAGCGCCCAACCATACCCAGCTGCAGACCCTGGGCCGCAAATTCGCCTTCTGGAACGACTACTCGCCCGAGCAGGCCATCGGGCTCTATCCCACCGACGGCACCAGCGACGAACATGCCTACGGTCATCTGGGCGTAGCCTCATACTGCTTCGAAGTGGGCACCACCTTCTTCCAGACCTGCAAAACCTTCGAGGAGTTCGTGCTGCCAGACAATTTGCCGGCGCTGCTGTATGCGGCCAAGGTCGTGCGCACGCCCTATCAAACGCCGGCCGGACCGGACGCCGTGGACGTTGCGATGGATGCGGAGCAGGTGTCTGCCGGGAGCCTGGTCACCCTGACGGCGACCATCGACGACACGCGCTACAAGCGGGTCAGCGGAGGCATCGAGGAACAGGAACCTGTCCAGTCCATCCAGGCTGCCGCATACACCATCGACGTGCCACCGTGGGAAGTTGACGAAGACCAGGTCATTGCCCTGATGCCTGTCGACGGCGCTTTCAACGACAATATAGAGGTTGTTGAGGGAGTGTTGGATACGACGGATCTAAAGCCGGGTAAACATTTGATCTATGTCAGCGGTCAAGATACGGACGGCAACTGGGGGGCCCCAAGTGCCGTATTTTTAAAAGTCATCAGATAGTTAGCGCACCGACACGTCCGGCACGGCGGACTGCCACAGGTCGCCCGCCGTGCCGTTCAGTTCACTGACCGGCTGTCATCTCCCCGATATCAGGCTCCGCCAGACGCTACGCTCCAGGAACGAGCCTTCAACGTTGGCCTCCATCTCCTCGAACAGCGCCATCGGCATGGCAAAGCTCATCAGGTTGCCGCCCAGCATTTTTCTCACGTACACCCGAGCGGAGAGGTCGGTCAGCCCCACCACGGCCCGCGGGCGTTCGGACTGTGCCTCGCGATAAGGATAGATGCCGATGGTCTGGCACCCGGCGGCATAGGGAATGATGACGTTCTCGTTGTCCCCCCTTCCGTAGTTGGCCAGTACGACCAGGGCCGACAGCTGGTCCGGATCCACGAAAAAAATGATCGACTGCGGTGTTTCCTCATCGGTCAGCTCACCCAGTGGCTTGAACACCACGTACTTGCCCGGAATGTCAGATATAGGCAGGCTGTCGATATAGCGCTGCACCAGATCCGGTGTCTTGAAGTAGCCTTCACCGTGCATGAAGTGATCGAATGCTTCTTTGCGCATGAAGGGCTTGACCTGTTCGGCCGCCTGCCGCCCCGTCTCCCAGCCGTCGTTGCCCGACGATAGGAAATAACGGAAGCAACCCTTGCCGCCCGGAAAGTTCTCGTACTGGTCGCCGAAGCCCATGCCCACACCACCGCCGAAACAGCCGAACGTATCGCGTGAGCAGACGCCGGCCTTGCCCTTGGCGGCGCCGGCCGCCAGCCACATGATGCAGGCCCAGTTGCCTGGCTTGAATTCGGTGGCGTGGGCCGGCTTGTTGTCCGCCCAGAGCAAGGCCGCCGGTTGGGTTTTCAATCCGATAACGTCGGCGATGCGACTTTCCATCTCCACCCCTCCTCGAATCTGTCAGCGAAAGGGCAACTCACCCCTGCAATTCAGCATGCCTGGAGCAGCCAACCAGATGGTCGTTGACGATGCCGCCGGCCTGCAGGAAGGAATAGCAGATGGTGCTGCCCACGAAGCGGAAGCCTTGCTTTTTGAGCGCCTTGCTGATCCGGTCGGATAGACCGGTGGTGGCCGGCACCTGCTGCTCGGTCTGCCAACTGTTGTGGATCACCCTTCCGTCGGTGAACGACCAGATATAGGCGTCGAAGCTGCCATACGCCCTCTGGATGTAGATAAAGGCCTTGGCATTGCTGACCGCCGCACGAATTTTCATCCGGTTGCGGATAATGGCGGGGTTGACGATTGCCCGGTTAATGGCGTTTTCGGACATCCCGGCCACCCGTTCAGGATCGAAGCCGTAAAAGACCTGGTGGAAGGCCTCGCGCTTGTGCAGCACGGTTTTCCACGACAGCCCGGCCTGGAATGCGTCCAGGATGATATGTTCGAACCACTTGCGGTCGTCGTGGACCGGCACACCCCATTCCTCGTCGTGGTAGCGCACCATCAGTGGGTCGTCGCCGGGCCACCCGCAGCGTTGGCCTTGGTCATCTTTCATGGCTGGTCCTTGTCCGTCATGGCTTCGGTACCGATGGTCAGCTGATCAATCAACGGTTGCCGGTATGGCCTGGTAGATCAGATTCTTTTTATCCTGCAACGCCTTTTTTTGTCACGGGGTATCACGGCGGCACCATCAGTGGCAGCCAAAAGATGAGATCGGTCTGCCGGTCATTGCCCAGCAAGAAGGGCTGGGTTCCCACCTGCTCAAATCCCCAACGGTGGTAAAACCGGATCGCCCGGGCATTTCTGCCCCAGACGCCCAGCCAGATGCCGTCGCACCGCCGTCCGGCCGCTTGGTCAATGCATGCGGTCATCAGGGCAGCGCCCACACCACTGCCGATCCATGGTTTGCGGGCATACAGGCGCGCCAGTTGGATGGGTTTTTTTGCCTTGATACAAGGCGGCGCCAAGCCTTCCCGCAGCCGGGCGTAACCCACCGGCCTGTCCCCGGTTTCGGCAATCAGGAATAACGATGACGGCTCGGCCAGTTCCGCCGCCTGGATGATCGGGTCGAATGATTTTTCCAGGTAGGCCGCCATGTCTTCCGGGCGGTTGTCGGCGGCGAAACTGTCGACAAAGGTCTCCCTGGCCATCGATGCAAGGCGTTCATCGTCTTCGACCCCTGCCTGCCGGATAGTAATGGGCGTGCGCTGCTTGGTCACCGTTCTCGGGTGTGAAAGGGTATAGGCATGCAATGGCCTTTTGTTTGGGCTGCCTTTTTGCCTGGGAATGTCAATAGGGGCATTGATTATTACATAGCACACTCAAGTTTCAGGGAAAACGGTCGAACTAATGATGGACCCCTGAACCTTGTGAGGCAAAGAAATGATTTTTAATGGAGATTTGAGTAGATATCATCCGGCCGACGCCATCATGTTCCTGTCCCAGTTGAGCCTGAACGGGGTTCTTTCCATTGCCGAAAACCAGCGCCTGATCACGCTCAGCTTCAACAACGGCTTCATCATCGATGCCCATTCCGCCTCCGGAGACGAGAAGATACTGCAGGGCTTGATTTTCAACCGCCGGGTTTCGACCGATGAGGTCAAGCGCATCCGCCAGATCCGGATGGAAACGGGGATGCCGATTCGCTCCATTTTGACGCAGATCGACCTGTTTCCCCTTTCATCCGTGAAGGAAATCCTGCTCACCGGCATGAAAGAGGTGCTGCTGGAGATGTTTCTGCTGGATGAGGGCGCTTTTAATTTTACGGATACACCTGTCGACGCCGACGGTGCCGAAACGAAATTGGATGCCCGTATGCTGGCGCTTTCCTTTGCCGCCCAGTCCGATGAATACCGCGATTTCGTAAAAAGCATCATCTCCATCGACCGTGAATTCGCGGTGTCCCCCAAGGGTGTTAAGACCGAAGCGCTGGCCACCGAGGAACAGGTGGTCCTTCGGCTGATGTCCACCTGCCGGACCCTCCGACAGGTTCTCGAAAAAGCGCCTTTCGACAGCGCCACCGTATTGGCGATTGTCAAGGACCGGCTGGAAAAGGGAACGATCACGCTCCTGCCGACGGATGCGGCTGATATGCCGGCGCCAAGGGTGTCCAGTGGGGATCCCCTGTTCGGATCGTTCCGCCAGGCGCTGAAGAAGCTGATGCTGAGCGACGAACCGTTGAAGCGCATCGAGGCCCTGGCGGCATTCTGCAAGGGGTTTTACGACGGGATACTGATTCTCACGGCCAAAGACGGCCAGGTGGTGCACTGCAAGCAGATGCGCAGGGTGAGCGGACAGGGCCTCGCCCAGAAATCCACAAAGGGGGCATTGGGAGGACTGGACCAAGAACCGGTATTTGCTGCCGTCAGCCGCTCCGGTGTCGGTTTTTTTGGAAACCGGTTCCCATCCAAATTGCTGGACAGGCTGTGCGGTGCAACCGCACCCGGCGAATGTGCCCTGATCCCGGTGGTCAACAAGGGGCAGGTGGCGGTATTCATCTATGTTTTCTGCGAAAACGGATTCACCGGCCTGTCCCCCCAGCATTACCTGGAACTCCTTTCCTGGATGGTGACGCCCCGGAAGGTCATCGATGTCGATTTGACGGTGCCTTCCACAGCGGTTGCCCAACCGGATGCAGGAACGCCGGCACATCCGCCCAACTCGTTCAGCCCGGAACGATTGGTTTCCAAGATCCGCGAACTGCCGCCTCTGCCTACAATCGTGACGCGTGCACTCGACATGCTCTCGGATCCCGGCGTGGACATCAAGGCGGTCGAAAAGGTGATCGGCACGGATCAATCCCTGGTTTCCAAACTGATCAAAATAAGCAACTCGGCCCTCTACGGCGGATTGAACCGGGTCGAGTCACTTCAGCAGGCCCTGACGCGACTGGGCGCGAAGACGACCAAAAGCCTTGTCCTGTCGGCTTCCATGCAAACCTACTTTATCAAGAGCAACCCCGGCATGCATACCTGGGGACAGTCGCTGTGGCAGCATGCTGCCGAGTGCGGTATGGCCGCCCGGCGAATTGCCGTCGCCGCCGGATACGACGATCCTGAAAAAGCATTCGTGGGCGGGGTGCTCCACGATATCGGCAAACTGGTTCTCCTGCTGGTGGGTGCGGACAGCTACCGGCAGATCCAAAACCTTAAAAAGCGGGAGGCACTTACCGACCATGCGGCAGAGATGAAACTCATCGGAACCGATCATATGGAGATCGGCGAACTGTTGATGGAAAAATGGAAGATGCCGGAGTCGGCCAAAGTGTGTGTGAAATTTCACCATCACGTTGAAAAGGCTGGTGATGCGACGCTTCTGGTACCCATCATTGCGTATGCCAACCAACTGAGTCACCTGCACGGTGCCCAGTTCCAGGGATTCATTCAGGACCCCGAAGCGGTTTCAGTCGAAATGGCCGGCGCACTGAAGCTGACCGATGATGCCAATGCGGCGCTGGTTGAATTGGTGATCGCCGACTTTCAGCAGGCAGACTTGCTTTAAGGGCCGCGGCTTCTCCTTCGACCCGACCTTCATCGTCCGAAGCGGGTTGATTGCACCCTTCGTCATAGGCTATGAAGGTGCCAAGGAGACTGCATGCCCGACGCTTTTCAGACAAACAGACGGTCCCGTCGGTCCGTGTTCGGCCTGTTGTGGAAGACAACGGCATCAATCGTCATTGTCACCGTGGTGATGGTACTGATGTTGCGCTGGGTTCCCCCGCCGACGAGTGCCTTCATGCTGCAGCAGCGCCTGTCCGGCACCGTCGTCGACTACCGCTGGACCTCCATGGAACGGATCTCTACCCATGCGGCTCTTGCGGTCGTCGCTGCCGAGGATCAGAATTTTTTCGACCACTGGGGCCTGGACCTGAAGGCGATTGCCGATGCCATCGAAGACAACCGCACCCGCAGCCGCCCCCGGGGGGCCAGCACCATCAGCCAGCAGGTGGTCAAGAACCTGTTCTTATGGCCCGGGCGAAGCTACCTGAGAAAAGGAATCGAGGTTTACCTGACCCTGCTCATGGAAGTGTTGTGGCCCAAGAACCGGATCCTGGAAGTTTATCTGAACATCGCGGAGATGGGCAAGGGTGTGTTCGGCGTGGAGGCGGCCGGCCAGCGGTTTTTTCACAAACCGGCCGCCCGGCTGAATCGGCGGGAGGCCGCCACCCTGGCGGCCGTCCTTCCCGGCCCCAGGCGCATGTCGGCCGACCGGCCGTCGGATTATGTGGTCCGCCGGACCTGGCAGATCGTCGAACAGATGGAAGCGCTGGGCGGCACCGGATATCTGAAACTGCACGGCCGTTGAGATCGGTTTTCGGTTATGAACCGTTGATTACCGTGATCTGATCGTTCAGCGTCCAGAAATCGTAGAGGTAGCCCAGTCCGAAGATCCCACCGCTCAGCAGATAGACGATACCTGTCAGCCATTTGCCCATGTACATGCGGTGAATGCCCAACAATCCCAGGAAGGTGAGCAGTACCCAGGCCACCGTGTAATCGACGGGGCCGCTGCGGAACCGGATGCCCGCCTGCCGGTCCAGCGAGGGGATCAGGAACAGGTCGATCAGCCAGCCGATGCCCAGCAGGCCGAGTGTAAAAAAGTAGATGGTGCCCGATATGGGTTTGCCGAAGTAAAACCGGTGGGCGCCGGTAAAACCGAAGATCCACAGGATGTAACCGACCGATTTGAGATGGGTGTCGTTGTCTTTCATGGTATTCCTTTCATCGAGGCGGCGGCAGCTGACGCCCGCTCCACCAACCCGTGATTTCACCGTAAGGATGAGTATCGATTCCCCGTTCGCTCGCATTCCACGCTGAAAGCACGGCGAATGCGCTCGCTATCGCTGTTCAATGACGGCTTCTGAGATACGCCTGAATGACGGCCAGCGCCCTGGCCGTGCTCTCGGGCGCCAAGATGTCTCCGGCCAGCACGTGCCGGCCCAGGTCCTTGTTGCCCCTGAACAGCACCAGCCTTTTTTGTGAAGACGGAAAGGCCAGGTATCGTATGATGGCGAGGCTGACGTTGATCACCCGGTCCCAGGGATTGATCATCATCAGAACCGGCATGACGCTATGTTTCCGATCGATTTGCCAGGCGCGGAGCACCAGCTGCATCATGGTGGCGATGGCCCTGACCGGATATCGTACCGTCCAGAATCGGGCGTGCCGGGCATTGGCCACGCTGAAGCTGCGCCACCTGCCGAAAAACGCCTCGAACAGCCGGAGACCGGGCGGCCACAAGGCAATGGCGGCCATCGGGTTCTTGGGAAAATAATTGGGCGAGAGCAGAATCAAACGGTGAATCCGTGGCGCCACTGACGGCTGGGCCGCCAGCCAGGTGGCCAGCGTCGCGCCGGTGGAGGTGCCGATCAGGATGATTTTATCGGCCAGGCGGCTGCCGATGGCCACCGCCTCCAGCCCGTCGGCCAGCCAGTCCCCCACCCGTGCTTCGGCCAGGGCCGTGCCATCCTGTCCATGGCCGGTCAGCCGCGTGTAAAACAGATTGGCCCCGAGGGACTGGGCCAGGCGGTCGCACAGGGGCCAGACCTCCATTCGGCTGGCTGAAAAACCGTGAATATAGACGATGGCCAGTGTCGTTTTTTCAGTCTTGCCCCCATGCCAGACGATTCGCTTCTCGCAGTTTTCGCGGATCGTCGGAAACCGCGATTCGGAGCGGTGAAGATAACCGTCCAACCGGTTCAGGCATTCAGGGATCGATTGGTCAGTTTGGACGGGCACGGCGATGGATTTCTCCTGGGACGGTTTTCAACACCCGGTTACGGGAAACGAGTCAACCGTTTACCAGAGAACAAGGGACGGGGTCAACGGCTGGTGAGCCGTCCCTGAGCCGATTGATGGATCGTGTACGACCGGAAAGGATATCAATTGTCGAAGGCCACCGGCAACTGCGACGTATAATCCCACGGGGCGTAGCCGGATAGTAAGAACAGGGCCTGGGCCAAGGCACGGCGGGGCAGGCAGGCCTGGCTGTTTTTGACGATGGTTCCGGCATGGGTGAATCGGGTCCACCGCCCTGCGGGGGGGCAGTTCGGTAACGATATCCTGCGGGTTGAATACATTGAACACCGGAACGCGGGCCAGGGTTTCGGCAAAGGCGGCGTCCCCCATGCGCGGGGCGCCGAAGGTGTAAACCGCGAGCGGCGGCCGCAGAGATGCCGCCATCGCGGCAAGGGCGCCCCCCAGGCTGTGGTCGGTATAGAACAAGGGTTTTTTCACGGTTTCCAGTGCGGCCGAAATGGTGTCCCAGCGTTCCATCAACGCGGTTTTAAATCCCCGTTGAACCTTGCCGCCGGGCGGCCATGGACACATAACCATGTCCAGATTGACCAGCCAGTTGGACAGGCGGCCGCCGGTTCCCCTGAACACCAGTACGGCAAAGGCCCCGTCACCCGTTCCACGGTTTCCACCAGGGCGCCCTGGATCGTGGGACCGTTGAAAAACTGCCGTTTGACGAGGCCGGCGAATGACAGGAAGTCATTTCGCGATGCAAACGCAATGGGGCGATCGTCCATGAAAAAATCATCGGACGCACCGGGCCTGAATACCGCCCGCCAGGGGTGGTTGTAGACCATCGTTCGAACACTTGTTTTTCGCTTGTTGCACGGACGTTTGGCCAATCCCGTGATTCTGAAATCGATGCCAATACCCTGATCAGAGGGAGATGCGGGGTCAACCGAAATGTTAGGCGGTTGTCAGGGATTCATGAAAATAGGATTCGCGCGATGGCCATGTAATCGCATCGAACACCCACGGGGTCGGTGAAGGCAAGGGTGGATTTGTAGTAAATTATTGTGTATAAACGGTTATTTTTATCTCCACCGGCTTACGGGGCTTTGCCCGATTCCTTCTTCCAGGGGCGCGCGATGACGCAGATTCAAATCATTTATCTGATCGGTGGCGCTGCCGGCCTGCTGCTGGTCGCGGCCATCGCCCTGCTGGTGGTTCGGGCACGGTTGAAGGCCGAGCTGGTTACCCAGGCGCGTCTGGCAGAGATGGAAAAGGCGGCCCTGGAAGAAAAGCTGGCTTCGGACCGGCTGCAGCTGGAAATGGTGCGCGCCGATCTGGCCCATGCAACCGCGCAACTGGACGATCGCCGTGATGCCATGGCCCAACTGGAAGCGCAAAAAGCCGGTTTGGAACAATCTGTCACGCGGATTCCCGTACTGGAGGAATCGCTGGAAAAGAGCCGGTACGTCCAGGACCGACTCAACGACGTGAACCTCTCCCTGGAAAAAAGGCTGTCTGAACTGACCACCCGGCTGGATGCCGAACAGCGCCAGGCGGAAGAGAAGCTCGCATTGCTCAACGATGCCCGGGAGCGGCTGACCGTTGAATTCAAGGTGCTGGCGGAGCGGATCCTGGAAGAGAAGGGCAAGACCTTTACCGACCGCAACCGGATCCAGATGGATGGATTGATCGGTCCGTTGCGCGAACAGCTGGGCGACTTCAAGAAACGGGTGGAGGATGTTTACGACAAGGAGTCCCGCGATCGTGCGGCCCTGCTCAACGAAATCGGCCACCTGAAGCATCTCAACGAACGAATCGGCAAGGATGCCCTTAACCTGACCAACGCCCTCAAGGGGGATGTGAAAACGCTGGGGGGATGGGGAGAGGTGATCCTCGAGCGGATATTGGAAGCCTCGGGATTGGAGAAGGGGCGGGCCTACGATACCCAGGTCAGCCTGGCCGGAAGCGACGGCAGCCGCTATCAGCCGGACGCCGTCGTCCATTTGCCCGAGAACAGGGATGTCATCGTGGATGCCAAGGTGTCGCTCAAGGATTACGAACGCTACCACGCATCCAGCGACGAGACGGTCCGGGCCGCGGCCATCAAAGCGCACCTCGCCTCCCTGCGGACCCACCTCAAAGGATTGAGCGAAAAGCACTACGAAGACCTGGAGGGGATCCGAACCCTGGATTTCGTGCTCATGTTCGTGCCCATCGAGGCCGCGTTTTTCACAGCCGTGGAGCATGACCGAACCCTGTTCACCGAGGCCTTCGAAAAGAACGTGATTCTGGTTTCACCGTCGACCCTGCTGGTGACCTTGAGAACCATTCACAACATCTGGCGCTATGCGGACCAGAATGAAAACGCCCTGGAAATCGCCCGGCAGGCCGGCGGGCTTTACGATAAATTCATCGGTTTCATCGAGGCCCTGGAAGACGTGGGGCGGCAATTGGACCGGGCCCGGGAGGCCTATCGCACAGCTCGGGACCGGCTGTCCACGGGCAGGGGCAACCTGGTCAGGCGCGCCGAGCAACTCAAGGCGCTAGGCGTGAAAGCCAACAAGGCCCTTCCGGAGTCTTACACGCTCGATCTGGAACCCGACGGTCATGAACCCATTGCGGAGGGGGATTGACGCTTCACCTTTACAGCCGGCAACCAAAGGAGACAACATGTTCAAGAAAAAAAGTGAGTTGACCTACCGAACACTTCTCGACGGGGTGAACATGGCCACCATGGTTCACGGTGAGAAAACCCTCATGGCCCGGTTCAGACTGGAGAAAGGCTGCGCCATCCCCGATCACAACCACCCGCACGAACAGACCGGCCTGTTGCTTTCCGGGCGCATGATCTTCACGGTCGATGGAACCGAGCATGAAGTGGCGCCCGGTGACAGCTGGTGCATCGGTTCAGACGTTCCCCATTCCGCCCGGGCGGTGGAGGATTCGGTGGCCGTGGAGATGTTCTCGCCGGTGAGGGAGGATTATCTCTGACAGAAAGCAGGTTTGAACCCTCCCCGCAGCAAGCCGCGGGGAGGGTTCAACGCCATATGCCATTTCAGGGGGACTTGTTATTTTCACTCGAATCCTTGATCCCTTGGATCCTTCCTTTATCTATTCTGTCCCTTTCACCACCTCGAGGGTCTGGCGGGCGATTTCGAGCTCTTCGTTGGTGGGGATGACATAGGCCTTGACCGGGCTTTCGTCCGCCGTGATTTCTCCGCCGCCCCGGTCGGGCTGACGATTTTTTTGCGGATCCATGATCAGGCCGACGGTTTCCATGCCGCTGCAGCAGGATTCGCGGATAGCTGCGTCATTTTCCCCGACCCCGGCGGTGAAAACAAGGGCATCCACCCGGCCTAGCTGAAGGAAATAAGCCCCGATATACTGCCGGCAGCGGTAAACGAACATGTCCAGCGCCAGCTGGGCCCGGGAATTCCCCTTGTCGGCCGCCGCATGGATATCGCGCAGGTCGTTCATTCCGCAGATGCCCTTCAGGCCGCTCTCTTTTTGCAGGACGGCATCGATCTCCTTCAGGGTCATGCCGTTGCGCTCGGCAATGGTCATGACGACGCCGGGGTCCAGGTTCCCCCCGCGGGTGCCCATGATCAGCCCGCCCAGCGGTGTCATACCCATGGAGGTGTCGACGCTGACCCCTTTTTGGATGGCGCAGATGCTGGCGCCGCTGCCCAGGTGGGCGGTGATCAGGTTCACTTCGGACGGGGGCCGGAATAGGCGGGCCGCCGCCTCCCGGGCCACATACTGGTGGGAGGTGCCGTGAAAGCCGTAACGGCGGACACCCATCTGCTCGTAGTATGACCAGGGCAGGGCGTAGTGGTAGGCATAGGCGGGGATGGTCTGGTGAAAGGCCGTGTCGAAAACCGCCACCTGGGGAGCATGGGGAAACAGTTCCCGGGCCACCTGGATGCCCATGAGGTTGGCGGGATTGTGCAGCGGGGCCAGGGGGATCATCTTCTCGATGGCCTCCAGCACCC
The DNA here is from genome assembly GCF_055467485.1 of Desulfosarcina sp. Taxonomy (NCBI): domain Bacteria; kingdom Pseudomonadati; phylum Thermodesulfobacteriota; class Desulfobacteria; order Desulfobacterales; family Desulfosarcinaceae; genus Desulfosarcina; species Desulfosarcina sp. The sequence goes on from NZ_JBUOIV010000066.1 coordinate 16,623, forward strand.
TGCGATCCACCCGGGCAGGTTTCTGGAAAGATTCTCCCCCGTGGACGACCCGATGGCCAACGGCCGCGATTTCGTCCGGACCGGAGATGACTCCCGTGCCGGGCGCCGTGAGCTGGCCGACGGCTTCGTTCATGGCCGACCGATGGTCGCCGATGGGCTTTTCATAGACGATGCGCTGTCCTCCCGCGGCATCCGAGCCGTTTTGATGGGACACCTTGCCCATGGATTCGCCGATCCGCTCCACCAGGCCGGATGCCAGGGATTGTTCGCCGAGCATCTCGATCAGTTGGTACTTCAGGGAGGAACTGCCGCAGTTGATGACCAGGATTTTCATTTAGCCTGCCTTTGTCTGCATTTTTTCAGGCAACGCCAGGGCCTGGGCCTGAATGACGGTGATGGCCACGGTATTGACAATGTCGGTTGTCGTGCAGCCCCGGCTCAGATCGTTGACCGGCTGGTTCAGTCCCTGGAGAACCGGCCCGACGGGAATGGCGCCTGAAGAGCGCTGCACCGCCTTGTATATGTTGTTGCCCGTATTGAGGTCCGGAAAAATGAACACCGTGGCCTGCCCGGCCACCTCGCTGCCGGGCAGCTTGGTCCGGGCCACGCCGGCGTCAACGGCCGCATCGTATTGGATGGGGCCTTCGACCTTCAGTTTCGGAAAACGGGACTTGACGATTTGCGTGGCCTCGCGGACCTTGTCCACGTCCCGACCGGCACCCGATGTTCCCGTGGAGTAGGAGCACATGGCGATGCGCGGTTCGATGGCGAACATGACCGCCGTGTCGGCCGCACTGATGGCGATGTCCGCCAGCTGGCCTGCATCGGGGTTGGGGTTCACTGCACAATCCCCGTAGACGACGACGCGGTCCGGCAGGCACATGAGAAAAACACTGGAGACGATGGATACGCCCGGACGGGTGCCGATAATCTGAAACACCGGCCGGATCGTATCGCCGGTGGTGTGGACGGCGCCCGACACCATGCCGTCGACCAGCCCCGCCTTGACCATGAGGGTGCCAAAGTAGCTCACATCGGCCGTCGTGTCCCAGGCCATCTCCTTGGACAAGCCTTTTTTTCGGCGAAGGTCGTAATAGATCTGGGCCAGCGCCTGCCGGTGGGTCGAACTGGGCGGATGGATGATATTCAGACCTTTCCAATCCAGGCCGAGTGTTTTCGCCGTCTGCCGGATCTTTTCCGGGTCGCCCAACAGCGTGATGTCGGCCACGTCCCTGCGGACCAGTATCTCTGCGGCCCTCAGGACCCGAGGTTCTTCTCCCTCGGGCAGAACGATATGCCGGCGGGCCGATTTGGCCCGTTCGATGAGTTCATATTCGAACATGATCGGGGTCACGCGGGTGGACCGGACCACATCGATGCGCGCCTCCAAACGGGCAAGGTCCACATGGGCTTCGAAGAGGCCCAGTGCGGCGGCGATTTTGCGCTCATCGCCGGGTTGAAGGCTGGCGCGGACTTCGCTGGCATTCATGGCACTGGTAAACGTGTCCGTGCCGACACTGATGATGGGCACCTGCGAGGTCAGTCTGAAGCCTTCCATCAGGCGCTTGACCGACGGTTCCGGCTTGAACCCGCCGGTCAGCAACAGGCCCGCAATGGTCGGATAATTGTCGGATACGACCGTTGCCAGGCTCCCCAGAATGACATCGGTGCGGTCTCCCGGGGTGATCACCAGGTCTCCCTCCCGGACCAGCTCGAGGAAGTGGGGGATGTTCATGGCGGCCACCTTGAAATCGTGGATCGACCGGCTCAGCGCCTCCGTTTCACCCTGCAGCACGTCGGCCCCCAGCTCTCTGGCGATATCCGCAACGGTGGGCCTGCCCAGGGTGGGCATTTCCGGAAGCACGCCAACCGGGATGTCGACGGGGACGCCTTGGCCGACCGCCGCGCGAACGGCATCCAGTTCGGATTTGTCGACCCGGTTGACAATGACGGCGGCGACGTCGCACCCCCTGTGGGTGAATGCCTCGATCCCCATCTGAATGGTCTCGACGATCTCTTCCGGGTCTTTGTCGCTCCCATTGACCAACAGCAGGATGGGGCTGCCCAGGTTGCCGGCCACATCGGCATTCATGTCGAATTCGAAGGCCGATGAAATGCCTGTATAGTCCGTTCCCTCGCACAGGACGAAACGGACTTTTTGTTGAAGCGCGCGGTATTTTTCCACGATCTGTTTGAGTATGGCCTGGCTGCTGCTGCCGGTGGACAGACTCTGGACGGCATTGTGGGTAAAGGCGAAGGTCTCGTAGTAGGTCTGGTCAAGGTTGTAACGCTGCAGAATGAGTTCGATGTCGTTGTCCCGTTTCTGGGCCGTGGGGATGATGGGCCTGAAATACCCCACGCGGCCCACTCTTCTGGAGAGCATCTCCATGATGCCCAGCGCGACCACCGACTTGCCGCTTTCCGGCTCGATGCTGGCGATGTAAAGGCTGTTGGCCATCCGGTCCTTCCCTGTTTTGTTTGACGGTTATCCGATATCAATGAAGGCAACAGTCTAACGTAAAAAACGGTGGGTAACAAACCAATTTTGAACGTCATACGCCATCGCTCGTCTCCGATGCGGCTTGTTTTTCCTGTGCCCGGGTGTCAGGGGGCACCCTTTTGATTTACACGCGCATACCTGAAATGTTATACTCAATCCAATCTTTCAATCGGTATGGGCCGACATTCCCCTTGCCCAATTCTCATGCGTTTGAACACAATCACAGATTCGGTGGCCGGCAAATGCTCCCCGCGCGCTCAACGGTTATCGTCCAGTCACCGCAGCTGCAGGATCGATCTTTCGTAAATCCGTCTGCCCGAAAGGCGTTCACCGGACGAGTATTGATCAACTTCGAAGCGATAAAGGAGGCACAAATGAAATGGAGAGGGTGGCGCATGTATTCAATGCTGTGCGCGGTTGCGTTCGTTTTCTGCTTTGCCACGGCCCTGTCGGCGTCAGCGGCGGACAAGGAGACACTGGATCGTCTCGAGAAAATCATTAAACAGCAGCAGGTCCAGATCGAAGCCCAACAGAAGGCATTGGAGCAGTTGCAGGGACAGGTAGCGGCGCTGAAGGGCCAGACCGATGCGGCCACGGTCAAGGCGGCTGCGGACAGCCCCGCTGCGGTTACAGCCGGAAACCCGAAAGGCAAGGTCAAGCTATACGGCCAGGTAAACAAGGCGGTACTGTTCAGCGACGACGGTGACAACAGCGACGTCTACCTAGTGGACAATGACAACTCCTCCACCCGGGTGGGGCTGGAGGGAACCATCGAGCCCAATGAAAAATACGCCATCGGCACGCGCATCGAGGTGGAGTACCAGACCAACCCCAGCAACCTGGTCAGCCAGGAAGACAAGCGTGTAGACGACATCGGGCTGGAGAAGCGCCACCTGGACCTGTGGCTGGATGCCAATGCTTTCGGTAAATTCTCGCTGGGCTGGGGGTCGACGGCATCGGACGGCACCTCGGAGATGGACCTGTCCGGCACCAGCATCGTCGGTTACTCCAGCGTTGCCGACATGGCCGGCGGCCAGCGGTTCTACAACAAGAACACGGGTGCATTATCCAACACCCCCATTTTTTCGGTATACGGCAACATGGACGGACTCGGCCGCGATGAACGCATCCGATACGACAGTCCATCATTCAGCGGGTTTGTCGGCTCCGCCTCTTACATCACCGATGGCGGCGGAGACTTCGCCGTCCGCTACACTTCTCAGATGGATGCCTTCAAGCTTGCTGCGGCTGTCGCCTACGCCAACCCCGGCAGTTCTTCCGATGTCATTGACGATCAACTGGCCGGGTCGGTCTCCGTGCTGCATGACTCCGGCTTCAACGGCACCTTTGCCATGGGCAGCCGCGACAACAAGGGTGCCGGCAGGGATGACAGCGGGTTTTTCTACACCAAATTCGGCTACCGGGGCCGCTGGTGTCCCCTGGGGGTGACCTCGTTGTCGGCCGACTACGGGCGCTATTCGGACATCAGCAACAATGGTGATGACGCAGACACAATTGGATTCCAGATGGTTCAGGACCTCCAGGAGTGGGGCACCGAAGCCTACCTGGGCTACCGGTTCCACAAGCTGGACAGAAACGGCACGGATTATGACAACATCAATGCCGTCATGACCGGCATGCGGGTGAAGTTCTAGATGAAGTCGCAATGGACATGGATCTGTCTCTTGCCGGCCGCCCTGCTGATGATCGGAATTGCCGGCTGCGCGTCGACACCGCAGCCGTTTGCTTACCACGACGACCGGGATCAAAAGCCCGGTCCCGGACTTTTATCCGGTGAAGCGGGCGGTTTTGTCATCTATGGGGAGTCTGTCGAGGCTCAGGCGGAACCGAATCCCACAGCGACAGATAAAGATCCGGATTAAAAAAAGATCGCTGCGAGATCAAGCGTTGCCGATGCACCAGCCGTTGTCGCCGGGTGCCGGCAGCGCTTTTTCGTCTCGACGGATGACGTCTGTCAGCCGTTTTTTCCTTGAAGCTTGAAGCATCAGTAGACCTTGCGCCGGGAAAAGCCCCTGCCCAGCACGTTGAAAGTATTTTCCGTGATGATGAAGGCTTCCGGGTCAATGGACAGGGCCGCCTCCTCGACCCGTTTCAACTGGAAGTTGTGAACCACGGTGAGGATGATCTTTTTGGCTTTGCCGGTATAGGCCCCGCTGCCTTCCAGGAAGGTAACGCCCCGGTTCAGGCGTTCATGGATCTCCTTGGCAATCTTTTCATTGAGATCGGAGATGATAAACACCATCTTGCGCTGATTGGAAAAGGCCAACACATAATCCAGCGTCTGAGACGAAATGAAGCTCATGAAAAGGGAATAGAGCACCAGATCGGTGTCGAGTGCGCCGAAGCTGAAGGCGAACAGTACCAGGTTGAAGGCAAAATAGAAGGTGCCCAGACGGATGTTGAACTTCTGGTTGAGGATAATCCCGATGATGTCCAGTCCGCCGGCCGATCCCAGCGAATGCAGAACCAGCCCCGAACCGGCGCCCATGAGCACGCCGCCGGCCAGCACGGCCAGCATCGGCTCCTTGATGGGTAGGGTGAAGCCGATCAGATCGATGGTCAGGGAAAGGGCGGCCACACCGTACAGGCTGTAAAAAAAGAACCGCCGGCTGATGTGAATCCACCCGACCAGAAAGATCGGGATGTTGACCAGCAGGTACCACAAACCCGGTGACAGAAGCCCGCTGACATAGTAAAAGAGCAGGGTCAGGCCTGAAATACCGCCGGTGATGAACCCGTGGGGAATGGCGATGGACTTCAATCCGATGCCGAACACCAGGGAACCGGCCGAAATCAGGAGCAGGTTCCACAGCACGGAGGAGATAAACCGGTGGTACAGGAGCTTTTTCATGGGGTGATTCCTTTGTTCCGGCAGGCACGCTGACCGTTGCCTGCCGGGCTGGGTTTTTCAATTGTCATCGCCGCTTTTTCCGTCGGCAAAAATTTTAAAAATGGCAATACTAACGCTTCATCGATTCATGTCAAGCGGCAGAGCCTAAAAAAATGAACGAAGCCAAAAAACAGATTACCCATCGTGAAGTAACCACGACCATCGATCCTGACCGGTGCATCGACTGCGGGATGTGCATACCGGTGTGCCCCAAGGAGACCCTGGCCATCCAGGACGGCAAAGCCGTGGTCCGGGGCGCGGAGTCCCTCAATTGCGACCACTGTGCGGCGGCATGTCCGGTGGCGGCCATCCGGGTCGCGGCGGTGGATCCCGGGCTGTCTCAATTCCAGACCTTTTCAGCCGATACGCGCTGGCTTCCCCATGGCCGCTTCGACACCGCCAACCTTGTCAATCTCATGGGATCACGGCGTTCCTGCCGGAATTATTCCGACCGTCCCGTAGACCGGCCGTTTTTGGAAGATCTGGTCAAGGCGGGCATTACCGCCCCGTCGGGCTCCAATTGCCAACCCTGGACCTTCACCATCCTGCCGGACCGCCGGGCCGTCGACCGGCTGGGACGGCGGGTGGGCGACTTCTTCAGGAAAACCAACCGGATGGCCGAAAACCGATGGCTGAGAACCGGATTGAAGCTGCTCGGCAAACCGGAACTGGATACCTACTTCCATATGTACTACGCCACCGTGGAGATGGGGCTTTCGGCATGGGACAAGGGTGAACGCGACCTGCTGTTTCACGGGGCGACGGCGGCCATCGTGGTCGCCGCTGACAACGGCGCGTCCTGCCCGTCAGAAGATGCCCTGCTGGCCACCGGGAACATGCTGCTGGCCGCCCATGCCATGGGCCTTGGCACCTGCCTGGTCGGTTTTGTCATCGAAGCCATGCGACGCGATCGGGCGATCGTCCGCATGCTGGGCATCCCCGACCAGGAAACCCCCTATGCCGTGATCGCCATCGGCTGGCCCGATGAAACCTATCATCGGGTTGCCGGGCGAAAACCGGTCGTGATCCGCTATGCTGGTGCCGAAGACACCCACTAAACAATTCAGATTAAAAACAATTCCATATAGGGCAACCGTTGCATTCAGTCGACAAGGATGTCATATTGATGCAGCGTCGCGTCCGGTGTCGGTGAGACACGGCATGGGCAGCGTTAAAACAAACGGCCGTTTTACAACCGGCCCCAGGAAGGCGAACCTATTTGACCGTTACCCACCTGATCGAATTCACAGCAGGTCTTCTGCTGCTCTACTATGGTGCCGGCTGGCTGGTTCGGGGCGCATCCACGCTGGCCCGCGGCATGGGGCTTACGCCGATGGTCATCGGGCTCACCGTGGTGGCATTCGGCACGTCCGCGCCCGAACTGGTGGTCAGTCTGGTCTCCGCCGCCAAGGGCAAGAGCATGATCGCCCTGGGAAACGTGGTGGGCAGCAACATCTGCAACATCGCCCTGGTGCTGGGGCTCACGGCCGTGTTTCAGCCGGTGACGACCAGCCGCATCGTCATTACCCGGGATATTCCCCTCATGCTGGCCATCTCCGCCTTCCTGTTGCTCCTGTCGTTCAATTCGATTATCGGCAGATTCGAAGGCGCTATCCTTTTCTGCGGTATCATCGCCTATACCTGGTTCAATTACAAGGTGGCCGTGCGCGTCGATCGAACCATGCCCGATGCTGCGGGTGCCGTACCGTTGGCTGCCGGGCTGATGGAGAAACGCTGGATCCAGTGCCTGATGATCATTGGCGGAACGGTGGCGGTGGTCGTCGGTGCGGATCTGCTCGTGGATGCGGCGGTGAGCGTCATGGTCGCCCTGGGTGTCGACGAAAAGTTCGTGGGGCTCACCGTGGTGGCTTTGGGCACCTCGGTGCCGGAACTGGCCACCTCCGTCGTGGCGGCCATGAAAAAGGAGATGGACATCTCCTTGGGCAATCTGGTGGGCAGCAACGTGTTCAACCTCCTGAGTGTTGTTGGCGCCGCGGCGATGGTAAAACCGATTGTCATCTCCGGCGGTTTCATCGGCAGCGGGTTGGTGGTGGACTACCTGGTGATGATCGTCATCAGCGCACTGCCCTGGGCGCTGATGAAACGGGACTTGACAATTTCTCGCAAAAAAGGTCTGATTCTGCTTGGATGCTACGTGGCTTATGTGTCTTTCCTCATTTTAAAATCCTGAAGGACTGTATATCCACCACCCTGCTGATCAATACGACCGATTCCTCTCTGATGATGTGTTTATGTGTGCGACTGAAAAATGTTAACCTAATCTAAAATATCCGGACCGTTACAGACAGTTGTGCATTGCCTGGCGCAGGACTTGTCACCAAACGGTCTTTGTGGAGACGTTCGATGATATCCATAGCCACCCCTGATGCGCCGTCCCCCCTGGTTCTGGTGGTGGATGACGATGACGATATCCGCGATATCCTTTCCTACGGCATCGAGGCGTCCGGGTGTCGGTGCCTCACCGCCGAGAGTGCGGAGGCGGCCTTGGGGATATTGAATTCGAACCCGGTGGAGGTGGTCATTTCCGATGTCCAGATGAAGGGAATGAGCGGCCTCGACCTGTGCCGCCAAATCAAGGACCATTACGATGCCGATGTGATCATCATCACCGGCCTGGTGAATAATTTCGCCTACGAGGAGATCATCGCCCAGGGGGCAAGCGATTTTATCGAAAAGCCCATCCGGCTGGCCGAGATCGTGGCCCGTCTCAAACGGGTGCTGCTCGAACGCCAGACCCGCGATAAGCTCAAACAGACCGCGGAGGAGCTGCGAAGCAACGCGGTTCATTTCCAGAAAGCCATGGAGGGGTCGGTCCAGGCCATCGCGCTGGCCGTTGAAATGCGCGACCCCTATACATCCGGTCACCAGAATCGGGTGGCCGACCTGGCCAGCGCCATCGGCCGGGAAATGGGACTGTCAGAAGACCGGGTATACGGCCTGCAGATGGCCAGCCTCATCCACGACCTGGGAAAACTCACCATTCCCGGTGAGATCCTGTGCAAGCCGGGGAGGCTCAGCGGTCCCGAGTACGCCATGATCAAAACCCACGTGCAGTCGGGATACGACATCCTGAAGAAGATCGATTTCCCATGGCCCCTGGCGGACATCGTCCTCCAGCACCACGAACGGATGGACGGTTCGGGCTATCCCAACGCCCTTTCCGGGGAGGCGATTATGCTCGAGGCCAGAATCCTCAGTGTCTCCGATGTCTTCGAAACGATCGGGTCCCACCGACCTTACCGCCCCTCCCTGGGATTGAAAAAAGCCATGGGAGAGATCACCGCCAACAGCGGGACCCTGTACGATTCCAACGTGGTTTCCGCCTGCCTGGACCTGGTGGAGGGCGAACGCTTTCATTTCAAGAGCGCCAAGTCGGCCTCGGTGTTTGTCACCACGCAGATGCAGTCTTTATGATCGAGGCCGAGCCGGCGTGTCGATACCCGCGTTGAATTGCAATATGCCCAACGGCGCATCCCTCTTCCTCTCGAGATCACCGCACCGGGAATTAAGCCGCGGCCAAGTTTGACCAAAGCTGGTTTCTGATATCCATAAAAACAACCACAACCGTAATTGGCAGGTTCCATATTAATAGCTGTAAATGCAAGGTTGGCAACTGTTGATGTATGTCGAGTCTATCTTACAAATCAGATCATATATTTAGCCAACTACCTCAATAGATTTTTTAGCGCATCTCCGATTTTAATAGGATCAGCTTCTGTTTCTATGCAGACCGATACATGCCCCCATTTTTTGGGAAGAACAAACTGAAAGAAGTTGCCGTACCGCACGAGCAGATAGTCAAGGCCACCGCAATCTATGCGACCCCGCTGCGTCGTTAGCGTTAACAGCGTGGGATTGACCAGCAATTCCTCATAACGGTCGCTCTCGGAACTGCTGGCATTAGCGGTATCTGTTCTTGACTTCATTATCAATTCACCATTTTTATATATGGCAACATAACGGATAGCGTTTGACAGTCCGAATATTTCATCAATCATGAAAGATTTCCTCAGCAACTATACGGTATCATGGTATCGGTTTTTTGCTATTCTAAGGAAAGGCCTGATGATGTGCGAACTTCCTGTCACCTCTTTCCCTTCCAAAGCCGCCAAAATCTGGATCGATTACCACAAGACCCATTCGAAAAAAAAATACGGTGCGATCCTACCGGGCCATCATCGAACGGTTTATCCAGGAATTCGGTGATGGCCCCGTCGAGCAAGTCACCCCAGAACAAATTCTAACCTACCTGAACCGCCTCACCGAAGGAAACAAGCTCTACACCAAACGAATCCGTTTTTCCCAACTCTCTTCCTTATTTAATTTCGTCCGCAACAATATCGATCCCGATCTCAGGAATCCATGCGACAGACCCATGATCCGCAAGCTATATCGGGAGAGGGTGCCTTTGAGGTGGAAAATCATCGAAATGGAAACCATCGATGAAATCATCTTCCGCACCACCA
>NZ_JBUOIV010000067.1:0-26052 GCF_055467485.1 Desulfosarcina sp.
CGAGGCAGGCCGGTCCTGGAATTATGCCCATGGCATGACCAGACGGATGTTTTCGATCGAGCGGGTACAGTGGTGCGAATCGTACCAGCTGCACAAGGTCGTTGCCGCGTTGACTTACGACGCCAAACGGCATGGACGCTATACAGGATGATGACCGATACAAAGGAGAAGATCCCATGAAACCCACTGAGGTCAAACTGGTTGCCGGGTTCCTGCTTCAAGAGCAGGTTCGCTTCTTTGATTATCTGGGAGAGTGTGCCGTTCAACCGACTGAGGCAACGCTGATCGTTGAGAACCTGATCAGTGAGTCCGAAGGCGGCATACCGACGTGCGTCGATCAGTTTTCTGGATTTGTCGGAGAGTGACAGGTGATTGACCGTTACGACATCCAGATCGACGACCTGCCGCCGGATTTTCGGGAGATCGCTGACACCATCGGCTTGGAACCCACCCTGAAACTAGTCCAGGCCCGCAGCGGCGAGGGGATCTATGTTCCCAAAGTGGAAAAGGTCTGTCGTGCCGCCCGGGACCGGGCTATTCGTGCAGAATTCAATGGCACCAATCATCGTGAATTGGCCCGCAAATACTGCCTGACCGTGGTTTGGATTAGGGACATTGTTGGACAGAACCAGGACAGGCCCACTGGCGTCGACTTCATAGATAAGCAGATTCCTCTTTTTTAGCCCACCTTGACGCCAGATCCTCCCGAATCATACTTTCATATCCCAGGAGATTTTTTTAAAATTTGTTCAATCCGATTTTCACATTATGGAAGATGAATCTATTAGAAATAAGATGAAATTTCGGCATACTTCAAAATAATACCACAATGTGGTTATATTTTCTTGACAGAATCAGGTGCTTTGTTTAGGTTGTAACCAGCACCCCATAGTTTCACAAAATCCTCCTACTCCCGGCGGCTTTGCTATGAAACCCCACAACAGCAAGGCCGCCCTTCCTTTTTATGGATTCCCCATTGACATTCGGCAACCCATGGGACTTCATTGACGTTTGAAAGCCTGTTACCAATTTATTGTCTTTCTTACAGCATCAACTAAGCAGATAGTTTCAATGTAGAAGGGGTATACTGTTATTGCCAATTTTTGTGGCAATTGCTGACATTTTTTACAAACAGACCCAAATTGTCAAATTGGTAATCCGACGCAAACCAATTGATATTTTAGTTTTATATCAACACAATGATCGGTGGCATCCTCCTTGCTGTCAATTAGGGAATATCAAAAGGAGGACTACCATGCGCAAATTCTACATTTTTAATTGACATTTTTAACATAAACTAATAGCTGTATCTAACTTCCTCTTTTTGTAATATAAAAGACCATAAACGAAGAGGTATCAATGTCTCTGCCCCTTAGTTTTTGCTTCCCATTGAGAAGATACGGATAGTCATCCCGCTGCGGTCAACACCAAAAATCATCCCTCTCCAACATTTTTTATAAGAAGAAATCCCTAATCTTATTCAAAAATATAGAAAGGATGGCGGAAAGTATATGGCTATAAACCTAATATATCGAGCAGTTAGTGGAAAATTTTCAAAATCGTTACTGGTTTTTGGTCTGTTGGCCTATTTGGTGTCCTGCGGAGGTAACAACGACAGTAACAACACAACTCAGACATCCAACTATACGATCGGCGTTACAGTTAGCGGTCTTGAAGGCAGCGGATTGGTGCTGCAGAACAATGGTGGAGATGACCTGGAAATTTTAGCCGACGGTGATTTTATATTCGATACGCCCTTATCAAACGGAGAAGATTACAATGTGACCGTCGAGACGCAACCAATCGGGCCGAACCAGACGTGCGAGGTCGTGCACTCTATCGGAACCGTTACCGACGCAGATGTGTCACTTACCGTTGAGTGCGCTGAAGCCTATTTTCTTCCAACCACCGCTACCGAAATTGGTCTCGGGGCCAGCAGTGTTCTGGTGGACGAGGGTTACGTCTATCTAACTGAAACTTCCACGAGATCCTTTAAAGTGCTCGATGTTAGCGATCCGCTGAACCCGTCATTGCTCGGTTCTGTTGTTCACGGTTACACCGACTTGCGTGTTGAAGCGCACGCCATCTCTGACAGCATCGTATGGTGTGTGCGGTCATCATCGGGCGGATACGGCTTGGCCACCTATCTGTTCGGTGTCGATGTCAGTGACCCGGCAAACCCGATGCTAAGAGGCTCTCTAACACTTCAAGGAGGGACGTCCCTGATCTCCAGCGCGTCGGTTATCTATGGGGGATACCTGCTTGTCCATGATTACAGCGACAATCTGGTTTATGTTATCGATATCAGTGACCCGGACAATCCAACAAAATACAGTCAGTGGGCTGTCCCCAATATGGTAAATGGCGGACCGGGCATCATGATGATTGATGGATCATTGCTGTACTTGCCCTGTGGAGAGAACGGAACTCTCAGGATTTATGATTTGTCCGACTTGGCATCGGTCACAGAAGTCGGTTCCGTGTCGGTCGCCGGCGAGTGCTATGGCACTGCAGTAAAATTGGGTTCTTATGTATATATGACCACCAACGTGCCTAACATGAAGATAATTGATGTTTCAGACCCTGCAGCCCCGACTCTCGCTGGAACCGTGGCCTCCGCCGGATATCCCAAAGGGAGAAACGGCAAGTTGTTTTCGTTCAGTATCCCCGGTTCTACAATAACCGCGTATTCGCTTTTGGACCCTATTGTTCCCCAGGTCGAGGATTCTGTCACGGTCCCAATTCCGGCCCCGTCAGCGAGCCTTCATCTTTATCACCTGGCGTATCCTGACGCCACTTGGGTAGGAGAATATTTGATAGGTATGACCTATGGAAGTGCTGCTCAGTATAATGGTGCAAGGGCTATCGATTTTGAAGTGAAGTAATAAAGTTTTGACATTTAGTATATCCTTTATCGATAGAACTAAAATAAAGGCCAACCCCGATATTTCGCGGTTGGCCTTTCCCCTTATTATCTGTGATACGGTCGATGTATCAATACCGAAAAATTTCCAGCCCGAACTTAGACTATCTCCAAATTACCAGGATGAACTATTTGTTTGTATCTTCTGCACAGCGACCTATGTTTAAAATTTGTGCAACTCAAGATTTACCAAATTGAACACAAATCTATTCTAAAATTCGAACCCTATAAATCAACTATCTGATAACATGTAGAATCGAAAATTTGGCACAGCACGTGCTCTGTTTGTCCTCAAACGAAGAGAAACCATACCCCTTTGGACTGTGCTGTATCTTTGCTGACTCCTAAACGTCCTCCGGGAAAGTCAGCAAAACGCTGAACTGCTCTGCTCCTCGTTTCATTTTTTAAGGCAAGGCCCTGCCAATCGGGGTCTTGCCCTTTTAATAGCCTGGTTGCGACGGTCTTCGTATGGCATTATGCCAAAATTGATATCCATTATAAATGGCGGTGGCATATGACTACAGGTTATCGAATCCCAATCGTCCTTATCCTTTCCATAGCCTTGCTTGTTTCAACAGCCTGGGCCAACGAAACCCACCATGCAAAGGTTGTCGGTATCGCAGACGGTGATACCATTACCGTTCTTCATGGTAGCGTCCAAACCAAGATCCGCTGAACCCCCTGCGTACCGGTATCGTCAAGGATTTTATAGCGTTGGAATAATATTCCTGCTACTGTCAGCAATAAGCGAATCATTCGGTCTTTTCGTTGAAGATGTTTTATTTCCGGAGAAACACCCCCATCGGGTAAAAGCGCGAAGTGTGGCCATTCCTTGGCGGTCAGGAAGTTGGGCATGGACGGAACAGCCGTTGGGCAACTTTTGGGGTAGGGCAAGCCGCAACCAGTCGGGGGGTGACACGGAGAAAAAAGCTAATGACCGAATTGGACATTCAATATCCGTGCGAGAAACGCAAAAACGTCATTTAAGCTCCGCGTCCCTTATGTTTAGGAACTTCTCAATGGTAGATTTCGCCTACCACCAAACGCCCAACCGGCTCACATTGCCAAATCCACTTAATGCCGTACTGTTTTATATGGCCTTCTTTTCTGCCGCGAGTAAATCAAACTCTTTTCAACATGAGAAGATATCATGACCGAGGAAAATTTACAGGATTGCAGCGGCGTTAGAAATCAAAGGACACGTTGATACCCGGAAAGCTAATTGCAAATGTGAAAATTCTGACAAGGTCCTTGGTCGTGATCCTGGAAACGAAATCGCCGTCTAATTGAAGAAGCGATATTCTATGATTGGAACCGCAAGTACTTTTGTTCCGCCGGGTTTCTTCTGATTGAAGGGCAGCTGTCAGCGAATAATGGGGCGCTCTTTCTCTGAAATTGAGAATTTTTAAGCGATATTCGAATAAATATCCTTGAGTGATACACGTAGAAAACCTGTTGATTCGATTCTTAACAACCAAAATATACACAGGAGGGCAAAGATATGGCTGCAACAAAAAAAGAAACAGTTCTGGACTTCCTTAACATTGGCTATAGCGAGTATCATGTTGACTATCGTGAAAACGAGATAACTGAATCATATGACTTTATCATCAACACCGGATCATCCAAGATATTCTTGAAAATCGGACAGAAACGTTGGGACGATTCTGACAACTCTTCCATTTCCGATTTTCTTGAGTCGAAAGAAGAACAGATTCGTAAAGTTGTTTCGGATAATCAGAACGCAATTCTTCGGATGAACTGATTACAAAATAGCATGACAAGTCCCTTGGGAATACAGCTATAAAAAAATGATCACCGATCAAATTGTGCGGTATCAAACCAGATGTAAATTGATTCCAAACCAAGCGTGCTAGCAAACACTGCTATATTTTATCATCGGTTGACTCAGGCCGGCCTTATCCTATCATTTCATTTTCCACCCATTTTGACATCTCACAAACATTTCCTATATCTGCTCTCGACTCGATAGATTACACATATGAGGATCAAGACAACCGGCTCCACCCGGACTTGTGCCCCAAGCCAGGCTTCACCCGTGAACCGGATGCAGAAGCAAATTGGGGTTGGGTTGGCGGCCAATACGTTATCCACTGTACCTGCCAAAGCGGATGAAGCGCGCGCAGCCAACTCTTCCGTTCGACGATCCACTACGTTAACCGGGCATCTCCTGCCGCGGAGCGAAGGAAATTTTTCGGCGGGGCAGTTCAGCATTGTTCAATGAATGAACACACAAAAATTGGCAGCATACTCTCAATTTTTGTTCATAACCGGGGTGAGAATGGAATTCTATCTACTCTCATATATTTTAATTATATTGTGTCTATAGTATGTTATGCACGACATGACGATTCGGTAGGGTTCAGAAAGGATATACCTGCACAGATTTTGCTTGTTTGATGCACATGTTGGATTTTGAAATCGTTCCAAGAAAATCGACAACCCACATTCGGCATATCCGTCGACGGAAAAGAATCATTTGCCGCTATGGAAACCGTCATTATGGTGTTCCGTATGGTTCGAAAAACCTTCCTGGAAAAAATAGGGCAACGGGATGTCCGAAAAGCGTCCAGGGCGTGGGCAAGACAGGAAGTAAAACCTTGAAAGGGACAAAAAATGCAATGGTGCTTGGAGGCCCTTACTGACGCAGAGAGCAAATTTCTGGTCAATATCAAGTCGGTTCCTCTGGTTATCGGTCGTGCCGGCGACTGCGATCTTAAATTGACCGATGGACTTATCTCCAGGTATCACAGCGAGATCCGCATAAGCAGTGATTTACTGTGGATTCGGGATCTTGAGAGCACCAACGGTACCTATGTCAACCAAAACAAGGTCGTGGACGCGCAACTGCTCGAACCCAATGATACGATTTCGATAGGCAAGAAGCGTTTCAAGGTAAAGACCATTTCACCTTCGATGGCTACCAACGAACCGGCCACGATTCCCGCAACCCATTCTAAAGGGCTCATCAATTTTGACTTGTCCGCTGTTATTCCCAAGTTGCGGACACTCATTCACGAGCGGAATGTCATACCGCATTTTCAGCCCTTATTGCGATTCTCCGATATGACTGAAGTCGGATACGAGATTCTTGGGCGGGTTGGTGACGACGGCCTGCCTTCGAATCCGGCTGAACTACTGGAATTGGCAGCGTGTGTGGGGCGCGGCTGCGAATTGAGTTCCCTTTTCCGTGAGGAAGGGGTGGCGGTGGGCAAGACGATACCTGGATGTCCCTTGTTATTCGTCAATTCTAGCGAGTTCGAAATCGACGAAATCGACGACCTGCTGGCATCCATGCGGCGGATTCGTGAAATCGCTCCGTCAAACAAAATTGTGTTGGAAATAAATGAGAAGGCGGCCACAGAAACAAAGGCTCTCATCCTGATAAGGGATGCTTTGAAAAGGATGGATATGGGGTTGGCTTTCGATGATTTCGGTGTCGGGCAAACACGGTTGGTGGAACTTTCAAACACCCCCCCGGATTACCTCAAGTTCGATATTTCCCTGATTCGTAAAATTCACCTCGCCCCCAAGCGACTGCACCAAATGGTTTCAACTTTTATCAACGCATCGCATGACCTGGGTATCCTTGCGCTCGCAGAAGGCATCGAGTGCGCTGACGAAGCCAAGGTATGCCAGGAACTCGGTTTTGATCTGGGGCAAGGTTATTTTTTCGGAAAGCCGGTACCTGCCGATGCATTATGATTCAAAAGGCTGCTGCTATTTCTGGTAACCGGTTCTCTATAAAGCTCAAGTGACCTCTTGAACCAGGTACCTGTCAATCGGAGGTTTTACTATACCACCTGGTTTAGTACATGGTGTCATTCCCGCGAAGGCGGGGCAAAGCGTGAAGCAACAGCGCTATCCTCTATGCTCAATCAACTTTCTGAATCCCGGATATCCGCTTTGCTGCTTCCGGGATGACACAGTCTGATGTTCCGCCAACGGACCAACTTAATCTTCATAGAGATGCGAATATAAGAAAATGAAATTCTGAAGCGTCAGGCCTGTTTCAACTTTCTCGATTGAGCGTGGGATTTGCCGCAGGTGATGGGTCCTATGGCGCACCCGCCACGCCGGGGAACGTCGGATGAACCGCGACAGCGAGCACATTCCCCGTTGCTTGCCGCGGGGAGGGTTCAATATCGTTTATCACGATGGCACACGGGTGCCAATTGAACGTAGACAAAAAGACACAGTTTAGACCGGGTAGGCAGGGTCGATAAACTGCAATATGTAATAAAACAATAAGATATGTGCCGATCAGGACGGTTGGCACATGCCATGCTAAATGATCCGGTTAGGGCACACCACTATTTTTCTTGTACGATTCATGGAAAGGCGAGGCTCATTGGGAGCCTCGTTCTTTTTATTGCTCCGGCAACTGAAGACACCAACTATATCATGCCGCACTTGGAAAGCGGGGCCCGCTTGACAGTGCGAAGGCATCCCGTTGCTATCCGGATGGTGCCGGAGCTGGCGCGGTCGATCCCGATCCCGATCCCGATTTCGATACCGAATAGCGTATGCTTGCGCCGGTCATCTCCCGAACGACGGCGCGAAGCGGCAACATCATTCGGTGTTCGGCGTTCAATGCCATTCGTCTGGCAATTATCGGTCCCAAACCCATCCCCCCCCGTTAAAATACATTGATTTACCAGGTGCATCGGTTAAAATGAATGACGCTGTGGTTGGCGATAGACACCTTCTGGTCCGGGCCCGCCGTCTATTTCATGGCATGTGATCATCCAATAGTTAAAAGATATTGAAAAACACGCATGCTGGGTCGTATTGGCAGTTGATCAAGCGGGTTGACAACCCTATCGACTCGGCGGCCTGTCCCAAATGGCCAAAGAATAAGCGCTTTCAGTAAATACGGCCTTGCCGAATGAACACGGTCGGCAGGTAACTGCATCACTGCATACGCCGGCACCCATTGCCCGGCTCATCCTTGTCCGCACGATCAACAACGTCCAACTCCGGTCATATTCATGATGACCCGATACGCTTACCTCATCCAGGAGGGTTCAGATCATGCTGGAATCGGAAAAAATCTTTGAACTGGTCGAGCAACTGATGGACGTCATCCATAGCGAAACCGATTGCCCGGTGCTGATCTACGACACGGACGGCTATGTCATCCGCGCCACGGACAAGACCCGCATCGGCACGCTGCACGCCGGTGCGAAAGAAATGATGCGGCATCGTAAACCCGAGTACGCGGTAACCAGGGAGGAAGCCGCCGAAAACCCGTTGATGAGGGAAGGCTACAGTTGTCCGATCATCATCGACGGAGAGATCGTCGCCGGCTTCGGCATTACCGGCAGGCTGGAACTATCCAGGCCGCTGGCAAGAACCGCGGCAAAAATGATCGATGCGTGGATCGAGAAGATCGGGTACCAGGAAAAAATGGCTCGATCGGAACAAAAATATCGCAAGCTTTTTGAGAACTCCTTGAACGGTATATACCAGGCAAGCCTCGATGGCCGCTATCTGACGGTGAATCGCGCATTCGCCAAAATCTATGGGTATCCATCGCCCGAGGAGATGATCGGCGACATCACAGACATTGCCGACCAGCTTTACGTCCATCCCGACGATCGACGCAAGTTGATCGAATTGTTGCTGCAAAAGCGGTATGTCAAGGAATTCGTGACCCGAGCCAAACGCCGCGACGGCCAGCCCATCGATGTGAGCATTACCTGCCGCTTGATGCACGACCCCGATACCGGCGAACCGTTTATTGAAGGCCACCTGGAGGACATTACCGGGAAAAGAAGGGCAGAGCGAAAGATCCTGCTATCCGAAGAGAAGTATTTCAAAACCTTTAACAACTGCCCGGTGTTGGTGGTGCTCAGTTCAAAGGCGACTGGTCGATACGTCGAAGTAAATGAAACCTTCCTCAATACCATGGGATACAATCGTGAGGAGGTAATCGGGCATACATCGCTGGAACTTGACACATGGGATGACCCGAATGACCGCTCGACGATCATCGACACGATCAATGCCCACGGATCGATCCACAACTTCGAGGTCAAGCGCCGGACAAAAACCGGCAAGGTTCTCACCATGCTGTTCTCGGCCGACCTCATCGAGGTTTCCGGTGAAACGTGCATCATCTCGGTATCCCAGGACATCAGTGACCGCGTGAAGATCGAAGAAAGCCTCCGCCTGAGTGAAAATAATCTGAAAATCACCCTCCAGTCCATCGGAGACGCCGTCATCACGACCGACACAAATGGTGTTGTCACCCGCATGAACCCAATGGCCGAGCAGCTGACCGGGTGGTCGGCCGACGAGGCCGCCGGGCGCCCCCTGCCGGATGTGTTTCGAATCGTCAATGCGTTTACCCGCAAGAGGGAGTCGAATCCGGCGCAGAAGGTGTTAAGCAGCGGCAAGATTGTAGGGTTGGCCAATCATACGGTCCTGCTCTCCAGGGATGGCAGGGAATGGCAGATCGCAGACAGCGGCGCTCCGATCCGCGGGGCCAACGGTCATACTGTCGGTGTTGTCCTGGTTTTCAGGGATGTGACCGAGGCCTATGCCAGGGAGCAGAGAGTGATAAAGAGCGAAGCGCTCCTTAAAAACATCACGGCCAACCTTCCCGGGGTGGTCTATCAGTTTCATGCCACTCCCGACCACCAGTATTCCATTCGCTATGTCAGCGGTAAAATTACTCAACAATTTGGAATCGATGCACCGTTTAAGGATATTTTCAGCATATTTTACGCCGGAATACCGGAAGAGGAGCAGGCAGGCTTTCTGGATTCCATCAAAATGGCCGTGGATCAGGCGCTGCCATGGAAATACCAGGGCCGATTCATCAAAGCCGGTGGAGAATGCATCTGGTTTGAAGGCAGTGCGGTGCCCAGTAAGGAAGAAGGCGGCCGGATGTATTATGGCGTGCTGACAGACATTACCGAGCGAATAACCTGGGAGCGCACCCTGTCCGCCAGCGAGCGCCGGTTCAAGGATTTGTTTAATGAAGCACCGGTGATGTACGTGATCACTGAAAACAGAGATGGGGAGCCATTCGTGAAAGACGTGAACGACAGGTTCCTGGACATCATGGGGCGCCGCCGGGAGGAGGTGATCGGGTCCTCCCTATCGCGGTTCTATACACCGGAATCCCAGCACGAGCTGCTATACGGCGGCGGATACCGGCGCGCGCTGAACGGGCAATTCACCGAGGAAGAACGCTGTCTTGTTGACTGCAACGGCAAGTGCATTCATACGCTGCTGCACGCCATCCCTGAATATGATGACAACGGTCAGGTTCAGGGGACTCGCGCCATGTACTTGGACATTACCGCCCGCAAACAGGCTGAAGCTGAGGCCATGCAACTGGAGGCCGCTCTCGCCCGGTCTCAGAAGATGGAGGCCATCGGAACCCTTGCCGGTGGCATCGCCCATGATTTCAACAATATTCTGTCGGCCGTCATCGGGTACTCCCAATTGTCGCTTTCGGAAATAGAAAGTGGAACGCGCCTGCATCACCACCTGGAGCAGATCAATACAGCCGGTTTGAGAGCCCGTGACCTGGTCGGTCATATTTTGACCTTCAGCCGTAATCAGGAACGTGAACTCATGCCGCTGCAAGTCGGTCCGCTGATCAAAGAAGCGCTTAAAATGCTCCGTGCCACCCTGCCCACCACCATTGAAATGATCCAGGAAATTTCAAGCGATACGGACGACGTGATGGCCGACCCGACCCAGATTCAACAGATAATCATGAACTTGTGCACCAATGCCGCCCAGGCGATGGAAAACAGCGGCGGGCGCTTGACGGTTCGTTTGGCCCAGGAAGAGATGGATCCGGAAAAAACGGAAAAAATCGCCGGATTGAAACCAGGACCGTATATCGAATTGCGCATTCAGGATACCGGCACGGGCATTCCGGCCGACATTATCGACAGCATCTTTGATCCTTATTTTACGACCAAGGAGAGGGGCAAAGGCACGGGACTTGGATTGGCGGTCGTGCATGGAATCGTAACCAGCTGCAATGGAACCATTGCCGTTAATAGCGAACCGGGCAAGGGCAGTACATTCACGGTTTATCTTCCGGCCATACAGAGAACGTCCGTATCCATCGAAACCAAGCCAACCCGTCTGCCGAGGGGCAGCGAGCGGATTTTGCTGGTGGATGACGAACCGGTTTTAGTCGAACTGGGCCGACAGTCCCTGGAAATGCTGGGTTATGAAGTCGTCACGGCCAGCGGCAGCGAAGAGGCGCTGGACCTTTTCCAACGTGCGCCGGACAAGATCGACCTGGTGATCAGCGACGTCACCATGCCTAAAATGACAGGCGACGAATTGGCCATTGAACTGCTTCAGATCAGGAGAGACCTTCCGATCATCCTGTGTACGGGGTTCAGCGAAAAGCTCTCCGAGGATAACATAGCCAGGTTAGGGGTTAAAGGATTTTTAATGAAGCCGATTCTGATCGATAAGCTGGCCCATTTGATCCGAAAAGTGTTATGAAGGACGGTCTTTCCGCTCCCGCTGAACGTGACCGGTCTCCGTACGCTCTTCAATCCGTTCGTGTCACGTTGTTCGATGATGGCGTCCCGATCTTCAATGCGAGCGTAAAGGGTGGATCGGGTCGCAACGTGTCCTAAGAATCCCGACGCCTGTTCATGGCCGAAGGTTTCAGCTCATTTATTGTCAACCATAATGAACCGCGATAGCGAGCGCATTCCCCGTCGCTTGCGGCGGGGTTAGCGAGCGAGCGGGGAATCGATTGTCATCCTTACGGTGAAGATTCCCTGCGGCTTGCCGCGGGGAGGGTTCAAACTGCCGTCCGGTCGCACTGGCAGACACCCACATGGGCGTATTCAACCCAGTTGCGTCAATTTTCCTCACTTTGCTTCAGCGTTTCTTGAAAAGCTCTGCGCCGGGCTATCCCTTCAAGCCGCCTGTCAAATCCCCGAGGCAATTGGATCAAGTTTAAAAAGGAACTCCCGATCGACAACCCAGTGGTGATGATGATGGTCATGGTATGCAAGCGCCAGATCGAGAGATTGCGATACAACATACGGATTGGACCATTCGACCAGCGTCATGATCAACAGCATCCCCACGCCAACGATGGTCAACGGGGTCAATGATTTCGGCACTCGACGGTCGTGGATCCAGCTCAAGCAGGACGGCGCGTGCTCGAAAAGCGACCGGGCCGTATCCCAGTCCGTCAACCGGTCCATTCAGGCGGCCGGATCGACCAGACTTTTGAAAATATAAAAACGGGCGATATAGTCTAATCATGTTCCCCTATTTACGGAGGGCCTGCCGTGGCGAGTTCAGAATTGGTGTTGAACAGATTGATGGAGGAGATGCGCAACAAGGGCAGCCTGCCAGCCCTGAGCGAAACCGTTCTTGAAATATCGCGGCTGGCCAAGAAACAGGATTCCAGCGCGCCCGACCTGGCGGCCGTCATCATGCGGGACTGCGGGCTGGCCAGCAACCTGATGGCCGCGGTCAATTCGGCCTATTACGCCCCGCGATTTCCCGTTAAAACCATTTCTGCCGCGGTGACCTACCTGGGCTTTGACAAGGTTTACCTGCTTTCACTGGGGTTGGGCCTGTTCCGGCACGCCATGGAAACCCTGCAAAAACGAAAATTGCTGAAGCTCTATGCCATTTCGTATTTTTCCGGCCTGCTGGCCATGTCCCTGGCCAAAGCCTGGCACCACACCGATCCCGAGGAGATATTCATCGCCGGATTGCTCTACCGGCTGCCGGGCATGAGTCTGGCCAACACTTACCCGGAAAGGTTCCACGAAATGGAACTCCTGGTCAACGAAAAGGAAAAGACCATCAATCAGGCCTGCCTCGATGTATTCCAGGTGCGGTATGACGATATCTGCGATGCCGTGCTGGCGTCCTACCATCTGCCCGAGGATGTTGAACAGATCATCCAGAAGCCAAAACCGACGGAGGACCCGCTGATCCTGTTGGTGGAAGAATCGGCTGCCCTGGCCGCCATGCTTTTCGGGGATCAGCCCGGCGGGAAAAACGCCCTTCGGAAGGTTGAAAAAAGAATCAGCAAGATCTTAAACCATCCCAAATTTTCCGTTTCCGACCTGGTCCGGCACACCTTCGAAAACGACGAAAACGTCAAACACTTTTTCAATTTGAGCGCCGAAGACGTCGAGATTATGGTCAACATTCTCGAATGGGGCAAGGCCAACCCGATGGAGATCGTCAGCCACATGGATTTCGGTGCCGCCCTGGACTGTCCGGAGCCGGTCGACACGCCAGAATCGCTGGTTGGTCATTTCCTCACCGAGCTGGCGCTGTGCCGCAGGCGCGGCGGCGAGCTGAACCAGCTGCTGATGTTGGCCCAAGAGGCGCTGTTTCGCTGTCTGCCGGACAGCGAGATTTTCATCGCTTTTTTAAGCGCGGATAAGAAGCGAGTGCAGGGACGCTTTCATGTGGGCAGCACGCTGCATGTCAACGCGCAGGATTTTTGCGTATCCTTGAACAATACCGACTCCGCCATTGTCGAATGCCTCCGGTCGCCCTCATCCGTTCATTGGCAGACCGGCACCGTGGGCCTGGGATTGCCCTATACGCCATTTGGCCAAATGCCCTTCCGGTGCGCCTATTTGTCTCCCATCGTGGCCCGCAATCAGGCCATCGGCCTCTGTTTTACCGGTCGACTCATAGGGGACGGCTTCAATGAACGGGAGTGCGTATGGATCGATCAGATCGTGGATCAGATTGCCGGTGAATTCGCTACCATCCGGGAATCGGGAGAAATGGGGTCGGGCTTGGGCAACATAATCAAAAAATGACCCATGCAGATGAAGCCGGCCGGCATACCGGTCTTGATCGACCCGCTGTGGTGAACGGGTTCGGCTGGCGGTTTTTTTGCCGCCCACAAATGACGCCCGTAGATTAGTTCGGCGCGATTTCAATCCCGGTCAACGCCTGCGATCAAGCGTTTCTCTGATCATCCCCAGCATTTTTTCGATCTCATAGGGTTTGATCAACATTCCTTGCGCCAGCTTGTCGAGGATGGCTCTCGCCTGACCATGGGGAGAATAGCCGCTGGCGACCAACACCGGCATTTCAGGGTCGATCGCCTTGATCGCTTCCAGGCAGCGCACCCCGTCCATGCCCGGCATATTCAGATCAAGAATGATCCGGTCGATTTTGGATCCCAGCTAGCGGTATACGAAGAGGGCCTTTTCGCCGTCGTTGGCCTCACACACCCGGTAGCCGTAACTTTCCAATATCTCCCTGCCCAGTTGGCGGATGACCGTGTCGTCATCGACGATCATGATATATTCGTGGCCCCGAGCGATCTCTTTCCGTTCCTCTGAAAAATGCTTTGCGGCGGCGGTTTTTTCCGTTGCCGGGAAATAAATCCTGAAGGTTGTCCCCCGGCCCGGCTCGCTATCGCAGGTGATGTAGCCTTTGTGGCTTTTCACGATTCCGTAAACCGTGGCCAGCCCAAGGCCGGTTCCGGAACCGGTTTCGCGGGTCGCAAAAAAGGTTCAAAGATATGCTCGCTGGTTTTCGCATCCATCCCCACGCCGGTGTCTGAGATAGACACCATGACGCATGGGTCGGGCGAGCCTCCCAGGTGACAGCGGCAAAACCCGTCATCGAGGTCGACATTCCTGGTTTCGATGACCAGGCATCCGCCGTCCGGCACGGCATGTCTGGCATTGAGGCCCAGGTTCATGATGATCTGCTCGAACTGCGTGTGATCCGCTTCGACGATCCGCAAGTCTTCCGCCAGGTTGGTGTCGATCTCGATCATGCGGGGCAGGGTACCCTTGAGGCGTTTTATCACCGAACGCAGTTTGGCGCTCAGGTCGATCGGCGCCAGTTGACTATCTTTTTACGACTGAACGTCAACAGCTGCCGGGTGGGTTCGCTGGCATGGTCGCAGGCATGCTGGATGGTGGCCAGCTTGTCCTGACCCTTGTTCGACACCGATCGGTCCATACGCAGCAGTTGCGTAAAGCCGGTTATGATCTGCAGCGCGTTGTTGAAGTCATGGGCAATGCCGCCTGCCAGCGTTCCAATCGCCTCCATTTTCTGGGAATGCAGCAGTTGCGATACCATCTGTTTCCGGGATGTCATGTCCCGGGCAAAGCAGATCACTGCCCCCAAGCGGTCGACGCGGGTTACCTATCAGTTGCTTGCATTTGCCCACCAGCAGACCATTGCACCCAAGGTGCTTGACCTGAACGACACCGTGGAGCGGATGCTTAAGATGCTGCGCCGGTTGATCGGCGAGGACATTGATCTTGCCTGGCACCCGAGGAGGGGATTGTGGCCGGTCAAGATGGATCCCAGCCAGGTCGACCAGATCATGGCCAATCTTTGCGTCAATGCCCGGGATGCGATTGCCGATGTGGGAAAACTGACCATTGAAGCGGGCAAGGTGGCCGTTGACGAGGCATCCTGTGCCGACCATCCGGGTTTCGTCCCGGGAGATTTTGTGCTGCTGGCGGTAAGCGATAACGGATGCGGTATGGCAAGCGAGATCCGCGACAAAATCTTCGAGCCGTTCTTTTGGACGAAAGCGTTGGGGCAGGGCACCGGATTAGGGCTGGCCACGGTCTACGGTATCGTCAAGCAGAACGGCGGCCTCGTCACCGTGTACAGTGAGCCGGGCAAAGGTACCACCTTCAAAATCTACCTGCCCAGGCCTGCGCGCCATGCCGTTGCGGACCAGGCGGCGAGTATCGGGGAAGATCCCAAGGGCCGAGGCGAACTCGTGATGGTGGTGGAGGACGAGGCCTCTATCCTGACGCTGGCAGGAAAAATCCTATCCGGATTGGGTTGCCGGGTCCTGCTGGCCGCATCCCCGGCCGAGGCCCTCCAACTGGCCGAGACGCAACCCGTCGATCGTTCCATAAAAGCAGGGACCGGGCCCGTTCGATAAAAAGACAATGGATGGATGGGCAGCGGTCCGAACGGACCAGGGAGTGCCAAATCAAAAAACGGTATTATAGTTAGCCAGTCAGTAAGAGCGAGCACTGCCCGAGATCCGGCAACCCTAACCGTGCAAGGAGGTTTTCTCATGAGCCGTACCAACACGATTCCGGAAACCGCCGTTGACCCCGTCTGCGGCAAGACTTTCGATCCGCGCAAGGTTCAGTTTACCGCCATCGACGACAACGGCACCCATTATTTCTGTTCGGAGGCGTGCCGGCGCCAATTCGACGATGCGGACGCAAAAACCAAAAAGGGGTTCTGGGAGAAATACACCGACCGCCTGAAAAAGACCCACTGCACGAGGACGCCCCCCGAGTGTCGGTGACCGCCGGTCTGAGCAGGGAAAAACGGCCCACACAATGGTTCGCCGTGCAGCGCCGTCGGCCAGGGGTAAAAAACCAGTGATGCCTCTCCTGCGGCCATTGAATCCCCCGCGGCAAGCCGCGGGGAATTCGCTCGCTATCGCGGTCCAATTCATCTCGGGCAGACCGGGCCGGTGAGCGATCGTCGGCAAAGATTGCAGGGATGAATTCCGCTGGGGCGGCCATCACGGCACGCTGCGGTGGTTGAACCCGGCAGCCAGTCTCACCTCTTGGGGCCGGGTTCCAGCGGCCGTATGTTGCCCGGTCGGTTAACCTTTGCCGAGTTGACCTGTCTGGATACAGGAACACTGACCAGTTCGGTATGGATCTGGTCTCGGATGATGCCCTGAAGCTGATGGACGTCCTGGTTATCGCGGTTGAGCCATGCGTCGAAGGCTTCCGGCTTTAAAATTACCGGCATGCGGTTGTGTATGGGCATGACCGAACCACTGGCCTCCCTGGTCAGGATACTGCAGGATCGATAGGCAATCGGCTCCTTGCCCCTGTTATCCCAGGCCTCCCACAGGCCTGCAAAGGCCAACGGGTGGCCACCGGGCAGTGCCAGGAACATCGGCTGACGATCGCCTTTTTTCCCTTTCCATTCGTAGAACCCGTCGGCGAGGATCAGGCATCTGCGCCACTTGAATGCCATACGAAAGCTGGGTTTGGCAGCCACGGTTTCAGACCGGGCGTTGATCATCCGGCTGCCGTTGCCGATGTCTTTCGCCCAGAATGGGACCAGTCCCCAGTGAAGTTTCTCCAGGTGGTTCCGGTCGTCGTGCCTGACGATGGCGAGTACTTCCTGGGTGGGAGCGATGTTGTAGCTGGGCGTAACGTCGACGCTGGCTACATCGATGGGGAAGTGGTCAATCAATTCTTCTAATCTTCTGAATCCAACGAATCTGCCGCACATGTCATATTCCAATCACCTGCATCGAAAAGCCTCTGGTCGATCGGTTTGTCGAACCGCACCGCAAAACCCATGGCATTGCTCCGCACCACCGTTCCCATCAGGCTGAGCCTTTTTCCAAACACCAAAATCGGAATCTGGATGTTAATGGCTCGTCCCTGAATGACCTTGCGCCGGGTGCGAACAAAAACGCCGCCGGCACCGATATCTTTTACCAGATCCCGGAACGGTCCCTCTTTGGCCGTATATTTCGCGCTGAACAGCGCCGTGTGGCGAGGGTGACGGCGGCGGTTTATTGCAGTATTCATCTGCCGTCCACCTTTTCCCTTAATTTGCCGGACCACTTGAACGTCACCACTCGCCTCGGTTTCAACATCAGATCCTCGCCGGTAGCCGGGTTCCGGCCCTTGCGCGCTTTTTTTTCCTTCACACAGAATCTGCCGAAGCCGGAAACGAGGACATCCTCACCGGATTCCAGCGTCGCCTTGATCAGCTCCAGCAGGGATTCGGTGACCTCGACAGAGGTGTTTCTGAGAAAGCCGAGTTCCGTTTGCATCCGGTCGACGATGTCTTTTTTGGTCAGTGCCATGCATGAATCTCCAAGGGGTTAAATCCAGGTCAAAATGACGGTTCCAAAGATGATGCCGATGATTCCAAACAGCCGGTTCGTCTGATCGGACACTTTTTCAAAGTACCAGTTTGCCATCCGGCTGTAGATTCGTTGAGGGTTGGCGAATGCAACGGCGGCTTCACCAAAGGCCAACAGGGCGATCGCCCGGAATACCCACGGGTGGGTCGTGGCTGATGCGGAGACGAGAAACAGGAGCCCGAACACGGCCGGAATGACCGACAGGAATTTTAACGGATAGGTCTGAAGCCAGCCTTTGAGGAGATCCACGGTTTCCCTGGTATAGAGGATCCAACAAGAGCTAATGGCGATGTGCCCAAAGCCCAGCATATAGACGATCGCTTTCATGGTCACCGACTCCTTTGGTCGTTGGATGGTCCTACCGACGAAAAGACGTATACACGTTTGCAGAGATCCCTATTCTTGTCAAGGGGTTGCTATGTTGTTGGCAACCGGTTCACGTCAGGATTAAATCAAAATAAGCAATCGATTTCAGAGGCCGCCCGCCTAACGATCTTAAAAAACACTGCCAAGATCCGTCGGCCCCGCTATATGCGGCCTTTTACCGGGTCGAATTTCAACGATAGCATCAAGACTGATCACTGTAACCTACAGGACATCGTCAGATACGGTCAGGTCGACCACCTGGCAAATCATCGGTTTGCTCATCTTGTTTCCGACAGGCATTGGCATCCCCGCCGAGGCATGGCTTTCGCCAGCGAATCCGAAATCGATGAAATTGTCACCGCAAATAAAAATGAATTCAATACCGCAATATTCCGGAATTGGTAAGCCCCCCATTTTTCATTAGATACGGTTATTGTGGTTCTGGCCGTGGTTTCGACGGAAACGCAAAAGGTCGCAATAGCGATGGTCGGATTGAGCAGTGATGTTGAATATGGACGATCGACCGCTAAATCATATCCCCTGCAAAGCTTTTCATTTCAGCCAAGCGATTCGTCGGACTTTACCCTGAAATTTACTTCAGCCTGGTCGAACCCATAAAGAGGGTCACGTCCTCATCAAAAAAGCCTACAATACGCCCCCTGGAGTTCACATGGAGGGATTTACAGTGAAACTGGCCTTTGCCATTCAACAGCAAATGGATGGCGCCATCCGTTTTCGGACACTCGGACTCGATGACTTGACAGCCCAGAACATCGCTACGCATACCATCACGCTGCATATCAAGATTGCCAAGTAAAACCTGGTTTTGCAGGCCTCTCCTTCCTTCGATCAACCATCCTTGTACATGGACTCGATCAAGTCGGCATATCGTTCCTGGACGACATTGCGCTTGAGTTTCAGGGAGGGGGTCAACTCCCCGGTCTCCTGAGAGAACGCCTTTTCGATAATCCGGTACCGCTTGATGGTTTCGAAACGGGCCAGGTGGCGGTTTCGATCGGCCACATGCTGCTCTACGACCTGAAGAAAAACCGGGTGTACCAGCAGATCCTTGGGGTCCCCGACCCGGATGCCCTTCCTGTGGGCCAGTAACTGCGCATGATCCAGATTGACCGTCAACAGGGCGCTTAGGAAATGGCGGCGGTCGCCGATGACGATGAAATGGCTGAACAGCGGGTCGCTTAAAAACCAGTTTTCGATCTTCTGGGGGACGATATTCTTGCCGCCGGAAGTGATGATCAGGTTTTTCTTGCGGTCGGTGATCGTCAGAAAACCGCTGTCGTCGAAGGTTCCGATGTCCCCGGTCTTCAGGAAACCGTCTGCGGTAAAAACCCGGGCTGTCGCCTCGGGTTTTCTCCAATACCCGCGGAATACATTCTCCCCGCGGATGAGAATTTCCCCGTCGCCGGCAAGCCTGATCTCGACACCCGGCAGCGGCCTGCCTACCGTGCCGATGCGGTAGTCGGCCAGGTTGCTCATGGTGGCCGGCGCAAAGCATTCGGTCATGCCGTAGCCTTCCACGACCTGGATGCCGGCGGCGTTGAAAAAGAGGATGATCTCCCGGGCGGTGGGGGCGCCGGAGGCGGTCATCCAGCGTACGCGCCCGCCCAGGGACTGGCGCAGCCGTTTGAAGATCAGGGCGAAGGCCAGCCGGTACTTCAGTTTCAGAAGCGCCGGCACCGGCTGCTTCTCCTCCCGCAGGGAGGAGATCCTGGTCCCGATGGCATGCCCCCAGCGGAAGACTTTCCGGCGCCAGGGCGGCTGCTGCTCCACCTGCATGAGTATCTTCTGGTAGACTTTCTCACAGACCCGTGGCACGGCCAGGATGATGGTCGGACGCTTTTCGGCAAAATCGGCCAGCACGGTGTTCACGCTTTGGGCATACGAGGAGGTGATCCCTTTATACATGCCGTAAAAATGGCCGGCGGCCCGTTCAAACACGTGGGACAAGGGCAGAAAGGGCACGGCATGGTCCGCATCGCTGGCAAATTCGGGCCTGATCCGGTCCAGGGAGCGGATGACGGCCATTACATTCCTATGGGTGATCATGGCTCCTTTGGGCACACCCGTGGTACCTGACGTGTAGACGATCGTGGCCAGATCGTCCGGCGCCACACGGTCGGCCATCCTCTCGAAGGCCGTCGCATCCGACCGGCTGGCCTGCATGCCGGCGCGCACCAGTTCGGCAAAGGTGATCAGGCGGGGATGTGTACCGCTGCCGGGCTGTATGGCCACGATCGTTTTCAGGGCCGGGCAGCGGTCCATGGCGTAAAGGGCCTTTTCTACCTGTTGCGGGTCTTCCACTACAAGCACCTTGGCGGCGGCGTCGCCCGCGATATAAGCGACTTCTTCGGCGGTGAGGGATGTGTATATGGGGACCAGGCAGGCACCAATGCCAAGGGTGCCCATATCCGTGTAGAGCCACTCCAGGCGGTTTTCGGAAAGCAGGGCCACCCGGTCGCCTTTTTCGACACCCAGGCTGGCCAGCCCCAACCCCGTCGCGCGGGCGCGATCATAATACTGGATCCAGGTGGCACTGTCCCAGCGGCCGTTGTGTTTTTTTTCCACGGCCAAGCGGTCCTTGTACGTTTCGGTTCGATTGCGAAAGACGTGGTTGATGGTCTTTTCCATGGCATCTCCGCAGCGTCGCCGAAGATTGACTTGCCCTGCCTGAGCGGTTGGCATTTTCCAACACCTCGTTTAACGGCTGTCAGAAACGCAAAAAGACTGCATGAAGATCATTCGAAATTATAATCAGGTTATCAGACGGCTTGGCTTCCCATATGGGATTGGTCGTTAAAAGTCAACGAACCAATGAAGAACATTCATGAAAAAAATTAAATTCAAATAGATCGATTACAGCGTCCAAACATTCTGGACCGGCAGACGAACGGGACGACGCACGGATCAAGATGCGCCTGATAGGGACCGGCATTACGCCATTCCCGGGGTGGCCGTGCGCAAACCGATTCCCACACCGGAAAAATCCCATTGGCATAGGTTTAACTGGCCACAGGTAGCCGCATGACTGCCGCTGCACCTTAACCGGGAACCCAGCCCTGATTGGGGTATCGGGTAAGGTCCATCCTGAAAATGGCGAAAAATTAAAAAAGGCGCGGTGCTTGACAACGGGGTCGTTATTTTTATATTTGAACAGACGTGCATATATTCTTGCCAGAGGAGGCCGACGTGGTTAAAAAAAAAGTCCTTGCCTCGTGTACACCGGAAACCTGCGATATACGGGTGGTTCATCTGGACCGGGTGGCCCGGGCCAAGTCGGAGGCCATTGCTGAAAATGACTTGGAACGCCTGGCACTGACTTACAAGATCATGGGAGATTCCACCCGGCTCAAAATCATCCTGGCCTTGCGGAGCGGTGAGATGTGCGTCTGTGACATCGCCGCTTTTTTGGGACTGAGCGAATCGGCCGTCTCCCACCAGCTCAGGCGCCTGCGGGAGTTCGCCCTGGTTCGCTCCCGTCGGGACGGCCAGATACTCTACTACTCTCTCGATGACGACCATGTGCTGGACCTTGTCGCCGTCGGCCTGGATCACATCGATGAAAAATAAGTCACCGCGATCCGACCCACGACCCAGCGGTCATACCCGTGTGCAATCAGAAAGGAACGGTATTCAATGCATCTCGTGTTCGAGATCTTGCTTCAGTCGTGGAACATCCTGCTCGAATCGTCGGCCTTCATCCTGCTGGGACTGATCGTCAGCGGGCTGCTGCGGGTGTTTCTCAACCCCGGATCGGTTTCCCGGCACCTGGGCCGGGGACGCTTCAAGTCGGTGTTCAAGGCCTCGCTCATGGGAATCCCCATCCCGTTGTGCTCCTGCGGCGTATTACCGGCCGCGGCAGCCTTGAAAAAGCAGGGGGCCAACAACGGCGCCGTGACTTCATTTTTGATTTCGACGCCGGAATCCGGCGTGGATTCCATCGCCATCACCTATGCACTGATGGATCCTATCATGACCGTGGTGCGGCCGGTGGCCGCGTTCGTCACCGCATTTGCCGCGGGCATCACCGAGAACCTGATAGGCAGACCGGCTACGGCCAACCCCATCGTCCCGGACCTGTCCTGCCCGGTGGACGGTTGCTGCGACGGAATCAACTGCTCGCCGGAAGTGCACCGCAACCACCACCGTTTCAGTGAAAAAATATCGGCCGGTTTCCGCTTTGCCTTCACCGATGTGTGGGGGGATCTGGCGGTGTGGTTCCTGTTCGGTCTCCTGCTGTCCGGTGTCATCACCGTCCTCATTCCCGAATCGGTCTTCAGCCGGTACATGGGTGGCGGGGTCGGCGCCATGCTGATCATGCTGGGTGTGGGCATTCCCATTTACATCTGCGCCACGGCCTCCACGCCCATTGCCGCGACCCTGATCCTTCAGGGTGTCAGCCCCGGTGCCGCCCTGGTGTTTCTGATGACCGGCCCGGCCACCAATGTCACCTCCCTGACCGTGCTCGTGCGCGTGCTGGGTAAACGAGCCACGGGCATCTATCTGTCAGCCATCGCGGTTTGTGCGGTGGGCTTCGGTCTGCTGGTGGACCAAATCTATGCCACCCTGGGTATTTCGGCGCAGGCCGTGGTGGGACAGGCCGGAGAAGCCATCCCTTATGCCGTCGAATTGACCGGTGCCGTCCTCATCCTGGCCCTGTCGGTGAAACCGGTGTGGCGGTTCGTGCGCATTCGAATTTTCAAACCGGCACCACCCTGCGGGTCCGCAGGTAGGTATGCTGCCACCGATAATGCGCCGGAACCCTGTGCAGGCAGCACGTGAGGGTGCAGTCACTGACCCGTGGGGTCATTCTTATAGATTCCTTAGCATTCCTCAACACTAAAAAGTAATACATTAACGGGCGTTTATAGTTTTATACTGTAAACGCTTTTTTTTGTTATGAACCCCAAAACGGAACAAAAACGGGACAAAAATCACTTTTTAACCCGGTGGTCAACGGTCGACATCTCATTTTCACTTTCCTATTGCGGCTGAAACAACAGGGGCTGCACGTTAGGCCGGTCAGACATTAGAAGTTGCCGGTGGCTTCACCTTTTTGGGGGCTCCTTAATTTTACTGGTAAGAGGTCACACCAGTTGGTCGTGACGGTTGTCAAGCCGGTCCGCTTTTACCTGGGTTCCGACCCCTGTCGATTGTCATCCTAACCGCCTGTTGCCGCACGGTTGTTTGGTTTTTTCGGGTTGAAGTTTTTCCATGAGGTGCTATACTTAATTTGAGCAAATGAGAACAAGTCCCACATTTGATCTTTGCAATCGATTGAAAAAGGAGGAGTATAAAAGACGCCGGGCCACATAATCGCGTTCGCGGCGCGAAAAGTAGCCCGTGCATAACCCAAATTAAATTCCTAGGCAGGAACATCATCGGGGTTACTCTTATCTTAGCAATCCTACCCAGCAAGTCAAGAGCAATCCCACTCTAAAAATCTTTTCTATGGCGGGCCATCCCCGCAACGCAAGGAGTGCGCAT
Source organism: Desulfosarcina sp. (assembly GCF_055467485.1). Taxonomy (NCBI): domain Bacteria; kingdom Pseudomonadati; phylum Thermodesulfobacteriota; class Desulfobacteria; order Desulfobacterales; family Desulfosarcinaceae; genus Desulfosarcina; species Desulfosarcina sp. The sequence continues at coordinate 23,697 of NZ_JBUOIV010000067.1, forward strand.
GTCACTTGGTGTCCTAACACGGCAAGAGGCGAGCAAAGAACTGAAAATCCCCCTTAAGACCTTGGACTATCTGGTCCGAACCGATCAAATCCCCTTCTCAAGAACCGGCCGGCGCGGCGTCAGATTTCTTGAAAGCAGGCTCCTTGAATGGCTTCAGGAACGTGAAGGCGTTGAGTATCGCCTTGGTGAATCCTGATGCGGTTTATTGTCCTTGGCAAAAACGGCCCGGAGATAATGAATCTGAACCGGCGCAAAGCTATCCGTGAAAGATGTCTTAATTGTGTTGGTTGGATTCCAGGCGAAGTCAGGGAATGTGATTGCACCGATTGCGCCCTTCATCCCTATCGCATGGGAATCGGCAGCCAGGATGCTGAAGATCGGGCAGCAGCAGCAAGAAGATATTGCCTGCAATGTTGCAACGATCAACCAACGGAAGTTCGATTGTGCCCATGCTTCGACTGTTCTTTGTAGGGAAACTGCAATCAGACCAGTTCAGTCTGCTCCAGAATCTGACCGGTACCATAGGTAATTTTATCACTTTCAGAAAGATTATCGGCGAGTTGAGAATTAATAGCAGTTAGGCGGTTTCCGAGAGTAAGCGCTAAGTTCTTGTAAAACAGAACGGCATTGTCGCGATCGCTGGACAGGATCATTTCAATGTGATCGCGTTTAAAAACCTTTAGCGTGGATGGGGCAAAACATTTGGCTGAAGCTGTATATGCATGGCCTCCCACCAATGAAGACCAGCCGAAGGCCTCCCCAATATGATTCACCGTGTAAAAGGAGTTTTTGTAATCACCGATGCTCAGTTTTATCCGCCCTTTTACCAGAACGTAAAAATTGAGTGCCGGATCGCCTTGGCTGAACAGCACCGTTCCCGGTTCATAAGACGATTCAACACTAGCCTCCATCATCTTGGCTGTAAAGCTATCATTCAGGCCCCTAAGGATCTCCACTTGTTTAAGATACATGGGCACCTCCTCGTGCAAAAGTCCTGTCTGATTGATTAACGGGATCTTCTGCTGATTTTGATGAAGATAATCTTCGCGTATTTAAACGGCTTTTAGTACCTGCAACTCTTTTTCATGGAAAACGGGGTTCCCGAGATCGGACAACGCAAAATTATAAAAAACGTGATGGCCATCATAATCTAGCACGCGCAGATCGTCCGTTTGCTTCAAGTCACCCATAATAATATTGAATTGTTGACCATATTTCTCCTTGACCAGACTTTCAGGGACTTCATAAGCGATGAATTTTTTGATCCCTTTTTGATCCAGTTTGGCCACCAACGCTGAATCGTTAAGATCACTATATGTCGTCAAAAGCAGAATTGGGCCTGTCCCGGTAAAAAAGATTCCAGCTTTCATAACCCACCTCCTAATGCTATGTTTTTTTAAAACTGGCAGATTTATATTTAATGTTACGTAGAATAATGAAAGGGTTACCCCCTTTCATTTGTTTGCATAAATTTTTATATAGTGAATTGTTTGGAAACTCAGATTTCAACAATTGGAGGGGCGTGGGGATTCAGCAATCTTGAATTAAGATAGTTTAGACTTGATAGCTCGAACATGGACACCCATTTTCAGAAGGTGGTCACTGTCGCTGGGAGCTATGTATGCACATTTTGAGTGGATGCTCCATTTTGATTTGCCATGCTAATATTTAATTAGGGATGGTCTTATGGCATAAATTAGGAGCTAAAGGAGTTCAGCTTCAGCGGAAGTTATTTGGCTGGCTTTATTTGATCAGGGTTTTAATATTATCAAATTGTTCGAATCAAGACGGTCCCTACCCAATAATAATTGTATTCCATCAATGAAATGTCAATAGGAAAAACACCTATTTTTAAGGGACTTTTTCCCATTATTGAGGCAACGAATCCGAATGTAATCGTAAGAACTATATGCTGTGTCGGCCAGGATGCCGCCAGACTGGTGATTACATACTTGTCTTTGTACTTATCAATCAATTTTTTTGGGTTGAGATTAATTGAGATAGATCCAAGAATTGATGCCCTGTAAAAACCTGTGATTTCCACATCTATCCTGTCGATTCGCTTCAAACCATGGTTTAGGCCATCCTCTTGTTAAGATAGACGGCACAAACCTGGCTACGGTCCAAAATTGGGATAAGTTGAAGGTATCACAAGAATTTTGTGCATCCCCAGAATTTCAGATACCCTTTACATATCTGTATTCGCGATCAATCTACAGCGATTTTACATAATCCCGTCTATTCCAACATTTGGCAGGGCTGGCCGACGCAAGGTAATCTCAATCTATCTGTAGTCAGGCCCAAGTTGCGATAAGGTATTGTACTCTGTACCGGCACTGAAATCGATTTCGGATTC
>NZ_JBUOIV010000068.1:0-21629 GCF_055467485.1 Desulfosarcina sp.
GTTCACACGCTCAGCTACGATGTCACCAATATGCTCAAGCTGGCCAAGGAGGTGCTGCAGAAAACCTTCAAGGTGATCGTGCTCAAGCAGGATCTGGCCAAGACCCGCCGGTTGATCAAATCCCTGTCCGCCGCGGGGATCGACATGGAAATCATTCCGGAATACAGCCTGAGCCACTACATCGAGCAGGGCACCAAGGTGTTCATGGGCGCCTTGTCCATCACCGAGGACATGAAGGTGGTGTCAGCCATCGGATCGGCCAATATCGTCAGCCTGTGTCACCTGAGCAACCTGCCGGTCTACCTGTTTGCCAATACCCTCAAGTTCTCCCACCGGCCGTCGTCCCAGCAGCGGATCCACCGGAAGGTGGAATCCAAAACCCACGGCGACATCTCTTTCCAGCTGATCACCCACTCCCACGATACCGTGGACCTGAAGCATGTGGATTTTATGGTCACCGAAGACGGCATCATGGACAAGGCGGCTATAGCGGAATTTATCAAATCCCCCCGGTAGCAGGCCCGTGCAGGGAAAGCTCGATCCCGTTTCGACCCACCTCATGCACCGGGACAGGCTGGCCATGCCCAGGTGGACCGGTCATCTGTTGTCATACCGGCATCGCCTTGCCGGTTTTTCGAGCCTCATGTATCTTGGGATGGTTTGCCCGGCCAAATCGAGAAAGCCTTGAGGATCAGTTGTCGTTCAATATCGTGGTGACCATGGAGCGGTCATCTTTTACGGCGGTCTGCTGATCGGATGCGGCTGTGGCCGAGGGCAGGGCTTTCCAGCGTGATTTATGCATGGCCCTGAATGCGATCTGGAACATGGCTTCTATGAGTGAATAGGCGGAAACTTCGTGGGAGGGGGTGTCAACTGCGGTGACGGCGCGGCGCTTTTCCGATTCGCCCTGTTTTAATCGATTCAGGTTGTTCAAAAAAGCAACCATTTGGGGTGCTACCTGGCGATGATGATCTGGAAGCTGTGCGTGGTTTTCCCACCGGGCCACTTGCTTGGCAAGGGAGTCGCATGACGCCTCCAAAAGAAAAGCCTTGTTCTTTTCACTCTTTAACAGGGGGGACAAAGAGACATGTTTGCGGATTGCGTGATGAATCAGGTTTCTTTCACGCTCCAGCTCTTGTTTGATTGACGATGCCATGGATTCGGGAACCGACACGGACAATTGGTTCAATACCTCTGAATATGCCGACAAGTGACTTTTGATGTCGGTGGCTGCGGCCGACCAGAATTTCTGGCTCATGGCCTTGACGGTGGCTTCGTCGGGGTCGGTTCGGTTACGGCTCGACTTGAGGATTTTCAGCATTCCCGGAAAAGAACGGGCGGCCCGGGGGAACAGGTTAATCCCGGCAACCGCCTTGAAAATGATCGCGATGGTGGCAAACCAGTCTTGAAGATGAAGTGCATCCGCCAGATTTCCAAAATTGTTGGAAATGGTGCCATTTCTCAATAGGTGGAGCGGTGTGGCATAAAGGGGCGTCCCCCCGAGAAGGGGCTGTGCAATGTTACCGTCGCGGGTGGGCTTCAGGGAGACCGCCGTTTCGACATCGATCACGCCGATGGAAAAGTCTCTCCTGTTTTTCAGAAACCCCGGATAGGTATCCGGGTCGGCATCCATGAACAAATTGTCCGGCTTCAAATCCCTGAGCGCCAAGCGCTTTTCTTTGAGGAGGCAGAGCAACTTGAGCATATTGGACGCGATGTTTTCGATCTGCTGCCGGCTTTTGGAAAATGCCTTGTTTTCCTGCTGCGTTTTCAGGAGCTGGATCAGGTCGTCCACGATCTTCTGGTTGGATTTGAAGACGGTGGAAAAGCCATCTTTGATGCGGGCCTGCAAGGCCTCATCAATCCCATTTTCTTCCAGGTTGCGGTTTTCTCCGGTGATGGCTGCAAGAAACCAGTTTTTGATCTGGAAGGTGTGGATTTTTTTTCCATTGGCCGACGCCTTGAAAATGCGTTTAATTTCTGTTTCACAGAGCTGGTAAAGGGTCTGAAGCCCTTCAAATACAGGGAGGGAGCCCAGTCCGTATCGGGTGGTAAATGCCTCCTGGTCCCAGGCCACATCCGGTGCCTCGCGGAATTCGTTGCCGGTTTGATCCTTGGACCCGTGCAATTCATCGATGACCCGACCCAAAAAGAAACTGTTGGTCAGTTCCATGAAGAAGGCATAGCGGTCTCCGATTTTCAGGTATTCCTGGTATTCAGGATTTTCTTCAACCAACCGGATGTACTGTTTTTCCAGTTGCTCCTGGCTGAGGCTCGATTCATAGGGCAGCTTTTTAACCTTTTTAAGCACCACGGACACCATGGGAACGATACAGGCCACGGGTGAAAGTTGTGCGGCGATCTGCACTTCTCTTCGAATATTCCCCACATATTTTTGCATATCCGTGACAGGCACTGGTGGTATCTTTACCACCATATGGGTGTCGTAGATAACGTAAAAGCATTTGCTTTTGCTGCCGGCCTCTTCCCCCAACGGCCCAATGGACATCCGGCGGGTCAGCCAGTCGCTGCTGCCCTTGACGCCCAATTCGAAAATTTTCATTTTGCGGGATGCGGAGGTGTCGGTCATGGTAAAGCGGGCGGGAACATCCTTGTCCAACCCGTTTTGAACCTTGTAAAGCCCGAGGAAAAAAAGTGCGATTTCACGAAGATCGGAAGTCTCCTGGCAATCTTCATATGCGTCGCCGGATCGATCGGCTCTATTCGAGAGACCGTCAACAGACGGCGTTCTCAACGCTTCAGTTTTCACTGCAGTCGATAACATCCGGACTAGTCTGGCGATTCCGGACACAGCGGCTATCATAAACAGAAAAATCAGCAGGCGACTGTCAATAAGCCGAACCAGGTTCTGACTCAATCCCAGACGCGCCATTAACTGTCGCTTCTTATTATCGATGATACGGGGCAGGGAGGTTTGTTTTTGAACCTGGATCGATCCGACGGAAGTCACGTCATCTTTCATGAACATGCCGGATTTTCCATTGGCTTCGTAAAAGACGAACTGATCGGACGGGTCGACCTTATCAGCAAGGACCGGTTCTCCGCCCCTGATATAGATGACCTGACTGTTCGAGGTGAGATCAACTTTAAAAAAAGAGATCAGGGCGGTGCAAAGCGCTGAGAGCACAATGATAATGATCCATTTTTTCATAGCGTGACCATCCGGTTGATCCTGTCCTCCAACGGGGGCGTTTCCTTTATTGCGATACCGGTCCTTCTGAGGCGTATTGGAGCACCACCACACCGATTTTAATGACGTCCATGTCTTTCAGGCGAACCGGCCCGCGGACGGTCTGGCCATTGACTTTCGGTTTGATCCAGCCACTGACGCCGCTGATGTAGTGGTGTTGAGGGGTCTTGCTGATAGCCGCAGCCGGATCGCCGGCCAGGAAAGAAAAAAAACCGCCAATGACGATATCGCACCTGTGGGATCTGCCGATGGTAACCATGCTTTTTGCCAGGTCGAATCTGCCGCTTCCGCCGGCCAGAAATGCCACGTAAGCCGGTGCCTTGGGAATTTCGGGAATATCTCCGCTCTCGGCCAGCATCCGGCGGTAGACTTCCGTGTCCATGAACATGGTGTGATCCGGACCCGGGTCTCCAGGCAAGGCCGAGGTTTTTAACCCACCCTGTTCGGGTCTCGGCCTCGACCGTCCATGATCCAAAAAAACCAGCGTATGCTTGCCGATGGTGATTATATCGCCGTTTTTTAGAATTGCCTGCTCAACGGTCAATCCATTCAGGAAGGTACCGTTTTTACTATGGGTGTCCTTTAAAATGAAACGGTTGCCCTCTTTGAGGATGACGGCATGGTTTCCGGAAACCGCATAATTATCAATGACCAGATGATGGTTGGGATTTCTGCCTATGGATAGGGTGTCGATTCGATCGAGGGCGAACTCTTTGATCGTTCTGTCCTTGTACTTGACGAGCATTCTGATCATTTGGTCGCCTTTTTTTACGAAAGACTCTGCTCAGGAACCTTTTTTAGCACCGAAAAGGGATGCGATCCATGACGGAATGCCGGCAATTCGCCCAAACAGGCGATTGGCCGGCTTTTCGTTTGCCGACGTGACCCGCACCACGATAACGGTAATGTTATCCTCACCGCCTCTTTGATTGGCCAGATCTGCCAGCTTTCTACAGGCTGACTGCGAATCGTTCTGATATACCAGATCACGGATTTCTTCCCTGGAAATCTTGCCACTGAGGCCGTCGCTGCACAGGACAACAATATCACCCGTAAAGCACGGGGTTTCTAAAAGATCCACGCCCACGTCAGACCGAATGCCTACGGCGCGGGTAAGAATATGCGCCAGCTTGCTTTCAGAAAACCGGCCCTCCATTGACCTGGGTATTTTTTTCCGCTCGTGGAGCAGGGTGTGAGGCGTGTATAAGGTTTCTATTTCCCTGTTTCTCAACAGGTAAATGGGACTGTCTCCCACATTGGCGGTGATGATGGAATCTCCGGCAAGGTAGAGTACAGATACAGTCGTGCCCATTCCCCGGCAGGCTTTATCCAATAGCGACTGTTTGTAGATTTTTTGATTGGCCAGAAAAATGCTTTCGCGGAGATGCCTGGCGGCCACACTCTGGCGATCGACAACGTTGGTCACGTCATCAGTGGTAAACACCTGAGACGGTGCTGCCATGTATCCATCGATGGTTTCCACGGCAAGCCGACTGGCCACCCCCCCGCCGCGATGCCCCCCCATCCCGTCTGCCACGACGTAAAGTCCGATCGGTTCGTTGAGGAGGAAGCAATCTTCATTCGCCTTGCGAACTTTTCCGATATCACTGATACCAGCGGCTTGAACCATGATCATGTTTTGCCCCTTTTTCCCTTAAAAACAATAAATTGGAATGATTGTCAAGGAAAACACGGAGTTTGTGAGAATTCTAAGCACACCAGCAAAGGCGCATGGCGATTTAGGGGGAGCATTTTTAGTTCCCGCCGCCGGGGCCAAACCGTGTGCTCGAGACCGGGGCTGAGGCGAGATGACGATGCTTGCCGTGAGGGTCATTCTGTTCTTGCAGATGACTCCGGTCGATGCGATGCCGGATCGTCATGTCCTGGGCCGGTGGATCATTGCCGGATACCCGGGCGTGTTTCTGCCTGATTAAAGCCAAGGATGAAAATGCCAATAAGTGGGTCATGAAAACAACATCGCCTTTACTGTTTGCTGCCTGGAAGAAACTGATCGGGGCTTATGTGGGATCATCGGCCATCGGCTTTTGTGCCGGCGTGCTTCTGGTCAAGATCGGGCATATCGAACCGGAGCGCATCTTCGAAGTATCCACCAAACGGCTGTCCTATGCGCTGCCTGTTTTTGATATGGGTTCACAACACGGCATCGATATGGGAGCCTTGTTGTTCGCCTGGAATGCTGTCGGCGCGTTGACCACCCTGTCATTTGTTTATACGGCCGCGCTGTTGAATCCTTACCGCCTGGGGTTGTCGCCGAAAGGGGTCAGAACGATCTTTTGCGGAAAGACAAGAATGAAGCTGCTTTGCTATCTGCCGGGATGTGCGAAGATTGAAGAAGAGTCGCTGCGCAGGCTATATGTATGGCTCATGGTTCCCCTGCTGGGGATGATTTTGCTTGGCATAGAATGCGGACTGCAGGTTTCAACAGCAACTTATCTCTTCGGGTCATTTTCTTTAGCCATCATCTCCCTGCTGCCGCATGGCCTGATTGAAATTCCCGCTCTGGCTCTTGCAGGTGCGGTTACGTATTCGGCGCACCTGCTGGTGAACGTACAAGCCCGGAGCAATACGACCCGCGCGGTGTTTCAGCAGCTAGCTGCGCATAGAAACACCCTGCCGATCATGAAAGTTGTTATGTCGGTGATCGGCGGCCTGTTTCTCGCTGGGTGGGTCGAGGCGCATGTCACCCCGCGGATCATGGCCAGCCTGTAGATTCCTCGTTCCCACGTGATGCGCGCGGGAACGAGGAAGATAATTAAACCTGCCGAAAAACAATCCGTTCCCCTTCTGCCTCGGCGCTCAGTTTCACACCTTCCAGAATTTTTCCTTCCAGGATCTCCATGGCCAGGGGGTTTTCGATCTGCCGCTGGATCACCCGCTTCAAGGGGCGGGCGCCGTAGACCGGATCGTAGCCCTGGCGGGCGATGAGGTCGCGGGCCGAATCGGCCAGGATCAGCTCGATGTGCTGTTCGGACAGCCGGTCGGCCAGACGCGCCATCTGGATATCCACGATTCTGCCGATCTGATCCGGTTCCAGGTTGAGAAAAATGATGGTTTCGTCAATACGATTCAGAAATTCCGGTTTGAAGCCGGCGCGCAGGGCCTCGGTGACCCGCCGCTCCATCTCCTCGCGATCATGTCCACCTAAATCCTGGATGTACTGGCTGCCCACGTTGGAGGTCATGATGATGATGGTGTTCTTGAAATCCACGGTCTTGCCGTGGCCGTCGGTCATGCGGCCGTCGTCCAGGATTTGCAGCAGCACGTTGAACACCTCCGGGTGGGCCTTTTCGATTTCGTCGAACAGGACTACCGAATAGGGCCGTCGCCTCACCGCCTCGGTGAGGTAGCCGCCTTCATCGTAGCCCACGTAACCCGGCGGGGCGCCGATGAGCCGGGACACCGAATGCTTTTCCATGAACTCTGACATGTCGATGCGCACCATGGCCTGCTCGGAATCGAAGATGAATTCGGCCAAGGCCTTGGCCAACTCCGTTTTTCCGACACCGGTGGGCCCCATGAAGATGAAGGAGCCGATCGGCCGGTTGGGATCCTGGAGTCCGGAACGCGCCCGGCGCACTGCATTGGAGACTGCTTCGATGGCCTGCTCCTGTCCGATGACCCGGTTGCCCAGGCGTTGTTCCATGTTCACCAGCTTCTGCCTTTCGCCTTCCAGCATGCGACTCACCGGAATGCCGGTCCAGCGGGAGATCACCTCGGCGATATCTTCGTCATCCACCTCTTCTTTGAGCATCTTTTTATCTGACTGGAGCGCCTCCAGCTCCCTGTTGGCCTGCTCCAGCTGGCCTTTCAATTCACTGCTTCTGCCGTAGCGCAGTTCGGCGACCCGGGCCAGGTTGCCCTCCCGTTCAGCCCGCTGCTCTTCGATGCCCAACTGCTCCTGGGCCTCCTTGATCGTTCGAATGTTCTGGATCAGGCGCTTTTCGTCTTCCCAGTGGTTTTTCATGCCGGCGATCTGGGAATGCATGGCTTCCAGGGTATCTTCCAACTTGGCAAGGCGCTCCCGGGAGGCGGGATCGGTCTCCTTTTTCAGGGCTTCCCGCTCGATCTCGGACTGCAGGATCTTGCGCTGGACTTCATCGATTTCCACGGGCATGGAATCGATTTCGATGCGCAACTTGGAGGCGCACTCGTCAATGAGGTCGATGGCCTTGTCTGGAAGAAACCGGTCGGCGATATAACGATGGGACAGGGCTGCCGCAGCCACGATGGCTGAATCCTTGATTCGTACACCGTGGTGAACTTCGTATTTTTCTTTAAGCCCGCGCAGGATGGAAACCGTGTCTTCCACGCTGGGTTCGCGCACCAGCACCGGCTGGAACCGTCGCTCCAGGGCGGCATCTTTTTCGATATATTTGCGGTATTCATTCAAGGTGGTCGCGCCCACGCACCGAAGCGTTCCCCGGGCCAAGGCGGGCTTGAGCATGTTGGAGGCGTCCATGGACCCTTCACTGGCACCGGCCCCGACCAGCGTGTGCAGCTCATCGATGAACAGGATTACCTGGCCCTCGGCTTTTTCCACTTCTTTGAGCACCGCTTTGAGGCGATCCTCGAACTCGCCCCGGTACTTGGCGCCGGCGATCAAGGCACCCATGTCCAGAGCCACCAACCGTCGGTTCTTCAGGCTCTCGGACACATCCCCGGCCACGATACGCTGGGCCAGGCCTTCCACGATGGCGGTCTTGCCCACCCCGGGCTCGCCGATGAGCACCGGGTTGTTTTTGGTCCGGCGGGAGAGCACCTGGACGATGCGACGGATTTCGTCGTCCCGGCCGATAACCGGGTCCAGCTTGCCGCTGCGGGCCATATCCGTCAAGTCGCGGCTGAATTTTTTGAGTGCCTCGTATTTTTCCTCGGGATTGGGGTCCGTGATCCGCTGGTTCCCCCGGATTTCCATCAGCACCTTCAATATGGCCTCCCGGTTCACCCCGGACGCACTCAGGATGCGCGATACCTCACCCGCCTGTTTGTCGCACATGGCCAGCAAGATGTGCTCGACGCTGGTGTATTCATCTTTCATCTTGCCGGCTTCGGCAAATGCCGCTTCAAGAACGGCCTTGGCAGCGGACGAGAGATACACATCCCCCCCGCTGACCTTGGGCAGCCGGTCGACGGCCTTAGCCGCCGCGGCGGCAATGCCGTCGCCGGAAGCGCCCAGCCGTTTGAATACGGACCTGGCCACCCCTTCTTTTTCGTCAAGCATCGATGCCAACAGGTGAGCCGGTTCGATCTGCTGATTGCCGTGGGTGGAGGCCAGGGTCTGGGCGCTCTGGATCAACTCCTGCGACTTTAGGGTAAATCGGTCAAACCGCATCATCTTCTCCTCATATGGATAATGGGCTAAAATTAGTTTTGGTCTATATTTTGCAGCACAAATATAAACACCGTCCCTATGATGTCAAACCCATGGAACGTATCGAATTAAAATGTTATTTGTGAAGCGGTGGTGTGCGTCAAAACGCTTGTTGAGCAGTCAGCTCTGCCTAAGACTTGACTGTAAAAAAAGGTTGTGCCACAAGCATGAAGAAAATCGAAACGAATGGATCCGGTCCATAAAGCGGGGCGGGCCTGTGCTAACCATCAAGTTGAATCGGAAGGCGTGTCGATGCCCGGTTTTGTTGCTGTTCGTTTGACGCAGTTCGTTAAGCAGTACCTGCGCAACCATAAGGATGCCGATGGCAACGAGGTTCGTGCCGCCGTCGAGGACGCCCTTGCCGCCCGGCGCCAGGGCGTCCGGTGTGCATGCGGCAAGCCCCTTTGGGTCGCCGGGTCTGCCGTTGCCGGGTACGGATGTTTTACCTGTATAACCGGATCGGCCGAACCGGATGGCGACCCGGAAATCGATGCGGCTTGCGAAGGATTTTTTTTTGAAGCGGACGACTCCGAAGACCAGATCGCCCAGGTGAGCGAGATCATCAAAAACCACCCCCGGGACTATCGGGAACGGCTGGAGGAGGCCGGGTTCGTGTGGCAGGACGATGAAACCGATCTGCTATACGAGCAGGAGGCTACGGAAGAGCATGCCGCTGTGCCCGAAACCGACATCCAGCGGCGACTGGTTCGATTTCTGAATACCGGGGGAGCTGTAACCCGACAGATTCTCGATGCCTATCTAGAAGAGCGCTATTCGGCGACCTCCAATCTCCCTTTGATCCGCAGATACTTCAAACAAGCCAATCCCAATTTGAAAGCGATCCTGATGAAAGGGCTGGCCGCCAACCCCACCGACCTGGACCTTCTTGACGACCTGTCTTACTTTGCCGAATACGACAGCATGCTGGGCGAACTGATCCGCTTCTATACGGATGCCTGTATAAAAGAGACGGATATTGAGCGCTTTTCCCTGCTGGCCCAGGATTTCCATATGAACACTTATGAACAGGGATACGATGCCCTGCATGAGTTGGTCGCCATTTTTCAATCGGGGACAAAGGGCGCGGTGGTCCAGCAGCTTTCCGAGACTGTCGATGACTACGAGGGGGCGGAGGACATTCCCTTCTAGAAACCAAGTTCAAAACGCCCCATTTCGGTCAATATCGGCGTTGGGCTCGCATTTCAATCCTCGACATACCCTATGTATGCACCCCAATGGCACTTTCTTCAGGGCGCCTGCGGTTGAAATGATCGCCCGCCTTGATCTTGACCGAACTGAAACGGTTTGAAACAGGCGCTAACGTCTGTAGTTAACGCTTCCGGCCTGACCGTGCATCTCCATAAGCGCCTCTTCGAGAACGTCGCCTATCGTTTTAATCGCGCCGGTGAGGGTTTTTTCATCGGCCATGGTGTAGTTGAGCCGCATGGTTTCCCTGCCGTCACCCGGGCGGGCAAAAAAGAAAGTCCCGGGAACGAATGCTGTCATGCGGGTCACCGCCATTTTGTTCACCGCTTCCATATCCATCCCCTCCGGTCCTTTTACCCAGATGAACATGCCGCCGTCGGGCACCGACCAGGTGAACGATGATGGAAAGAACCGGGCCATGGCATCGAGCATGGCTTCCTGCCGGGGACGATAAAGTGCGACGATGCTTGGCAAATGGCGCTTCAGGTGCCCTCCGGCCAGATATTCCGCGGCCAGGGCCTGGTTGAAGGTGCTGGTATGAAGATCCACTCCCTGCTTGGCCAGAACCAGCCAATGGGAAATTTCCCCCGGTGCCAGGCAGAATCCCATGCGAAGCCCCGGTGCGAAGATCTTGGACAGGGTGGAGAGGTACACCACGTGATCCGGAGCCAGGGTCTGGATCGGCGGCATGGGGGTCCCCCGATAGCGAAGGTCACCATAGGGGTCATCCTCGACCAGTAGGGTGTCGAACCGCTGGATGATGCCGGCGATGGCCCGGCGCCGTTTCATGGACAGGGTGCGTCCGGTGGGGTTCTGAAAATTGGGCACGAGATAGATAAACTTGACCCCTCGGTGTGACAGGGCTGCTGCCAATGCGTCCGGCAGCATGCCTTGGTCGTCGGAGGCGATCTGTACGTAGTTCGGTTCATAAGGGGCAAAGGCCTGCAATGCGCCCAGGTAGGTGGGCGCTTCCAGGGCCACCCGGTCACCCGGATTGATGAGGATTTTTCCGAGGCTGTCCAGCACCCCCTGTGACCCGCTTGAGATCAAGATGCGGTCTGACGTCGTATCGATTCCTTTTTCGACCAGATAATCCACCAGGGCTTCGCGCAGAGGCAAAAAGCCTTCGGTGTGGCCGTACTGGAAGGCGGTTGAACCGTATTTTTCGACGACGGTTCCGGTGATTTCCCGGACGATGGCCAGGGGAAAACTTTCCGGAGCGGGTATGCCTCCGGCCAAAGAGACCATTCCCGGTCTGGACACCACCTTGAGGATTTCGCGGATAGCGCTGGCGCCCATGTTGGCGGTGCGGCGGGCCAGTATACGGTTTGTGGGCATGTCGCTCAACCTCCCATAAAAAAGAAAGACCGGTTGGTATTTTATTTGGGTTCAAAGATTCATGGGGTCGAGGATTCAAGGGGGTTGCGATCCGACCCCTTATCTTTACGACAACAGATCCATTGAACCCTTTTTCTTCAATTTCGCAATTGCCTAATGAAAAAGCACAGTTGGTCGTTCGTCTGCTGAAGGAGCGTCCGGTCGCGGGTGGACATGTACAACGTGGCGGCACCGTTCAGCGTGATGACGATGAAATTGGATATTTCCCGGAAATCCAGATCCGGTTTGAGCAGATCGGCGGTTTCCGCCTCCGTCAACCAGGATTGGAACAGCCTGGAAAACCCCACGAAGCCTTTGAGGATGTGGCGGCCCATGGCGTCGGACTGGCCGGACAACTCTACGAGCATGTTGACGAAAAAACAGCCGCCGTCAAAAACCTCCCTGCCCAGGTAGTCGAGCAGGACGTTTTCGACGGTTCGCTCGATCCGCTCAAGCGGGCCCGGGATGGACCGCATGTCCTTAAAAACGACCGATTTCCATATCTCCACGGCATCATCGTAAACGGCACGCCAGATCTCTTCCTTGCTCTTGAAATGGCAGTAAAGCCCGCCCTTGGTCAGTCCGGTGGCCTGGAGGATGTCACTGATGGAGGTGTTGAAATATCCCTTGACGGAAAACAACTGCAGGGACTTCTCGATAATTTTCCGACGGGTCAATTCACCTTTTACGGACATTGTCCACTCCTTAAAAAAACCAACCGGTCTTTATTTATTTTGCCGGACAGAAAAAGTCAACCATCGAATGTCGGCGAGTCTTGGCGGCGAACGGTCGACGATCCGTGCCGGCTGGGCAACCAGGTCTGGCATAGAAGCGGTCTGGCGCAGATGGGCAGAAACCTTTACGCTTGGCGGGCATCGTTTTAAATACGAGGCTGTCCTTGCCAGAAAGGCGCGGGGCTGATTACAAAAAATGAGAATTTGAACCGCGATAGCGAGCGTATTTCCGTCGCTTGGGGTGGGTTGGCGAGCGGATTGGCAATTGACTTGCGTCTTTGCGCTGATGCATCCTCCCCCCGCTTCCCGTGGGGAGGGTTCAATTGAAGACGGATGGTTTTCTAAACTCGGCTAAGCAGTCTGCTCCTCGTAGGACTGGGTTTTACCAAAAACCAGATTTCGATAAAGCAGGGTAACCCAGTGAATGATACTGGTGATCAAACCCAGAGTAACGAAAGAGATGATAAACAATGCCAAAAAAGCGAGAAGTCCGGCGCTTAATCCGGCAAGGATGAAATCAATCATGGCGTCTCTCCTTTTCAATGTCGCTTTGGATCGGTGAGTCGTGAAAATGTGTTCAGGATGGAAGCAATTTTATTGCCAAAACCCGATATATTTATAAATATATGTAATAACTATCAATTGTGGTTTTGATTGCTGAATGAATTGGGAAACAGGCACCTGACTGGTGAAAAAAGAACGAGAATCGGATAAGAAATGGGAAAAAAAGGTAATGGTGGGTGCGCATTATCGGGACCCGTTTGCGAAACATCGTTTGACTCGCTTGCATGGGTGGTGGTATCCCGTGAGCACTTTTGGGGCGACGGCGGATGGCCAGGCAAAAGAGATCTCCGACTTGCGGCCCGCCATCCGTCCCCGCTGCTGGCAACGGAGCTCGGATCGGCCGCTGCCCATGGCTTGAAGAACTCACCTGTTTGCGTGACCACCGGGACCGAATGTGATGACATGCACAGTCATGGACGAGGCATACCGCGCTTTCCGAACGGCAGTGGGCAGTTTAGCTGACCAGTGGCTGGCGACCGGACTGCCTTCGCGGCAGGGCCTTCACGAAGCGGCGGAGAACCTGGAACGCCAGCGCGCGCATTTAAAGGTGAACGGTATCTGGGACCAGTCGCCGTCCATGGTAACCGCGACTCTCGATGACGGGCTGGGGCAGGGACTGGCCATTATCGAAAAATATGCCGCTGCAATCGGCATTCACCTGATCGCTTTAGGCCTGATGCAAACGCCTGCAGCCGTTATGGATGCCTGCCGCCGCCATCAGCCGGACTTTTTGGGGCTGACCATCCTCCAGTTCGATACCGAAGACGATCTGACCCGCATCGCCAGCCACCTGCCCCGCAAAACCCGCATTGTGGCCGGGGGGCCGGTTTTTTCCGGCGATTCTGATTTTGCAGGACGGACCGGAACCCATTATGCGGCTAAAAACGTGGCCTTTTTTCTGCGCTACATGCTGGATTGGCCCGACAACCAGACAATGTGAATCGACATGCCTTCAGGCAACGCCAAGATGACCCTGATTCCCGGGGTCTTCATCATCTGTCTCACCGTGATATTCGGTGGCAACGCCGTGGCCATCAAACTCGCGCTGACCGGTATGGGGCCGCTGACAACGGCGGGCCTTCGTTTTGCCCTGGCGGCAGCGGCCATCGCCTGCTGGGCGCACCTCACCGGCCGATGCTTTCGCATCCGGCCGGGCCAGGCGTTTCAGTTGCTGATCGTGTCCATTGCCTTTACGATTCAGCTTTGCCTTTTTTATCTGGGGCTCGAGCGAACGTATGCCTCCAGAGGGGTGCTGGTTTCCAACCTTCTGCCTTTTTTCGTTCTGTTTCTTTCGCACCGGTTCATTCCCGGCGAGCGTATCACCTGGAAAAAAATGGCGGGAATCGCAATGGGATTCATCGGCGTGGTTTTCATGTTGACCGGCTCACAGGGTTTTTCCGGAGCGATTCACAGCGGTGATCTGATCGTTTTGGCGGCGGTGGCGGTCTGGTCCTGCAATGTGGTTTATACTAAACGCATCATCAATGACTTCGCGCCGTTTCACCTGGTGCTCTATCCCATGATATTCTCTGTCCCGGTTTTCCTGTCAACCGGGTTCCTGTGGGATGGTCGGATGGTGTATGATATGAACCTGATGGTGCTCGGCGCATACCTTTACCAGAGCCTGATCAGCGCCGCCTTCGGTTTTGTGGCCTGGAGCACCATGCTGAAACGCTACGGCGCGTCGACCCTGCATTCGTTTGTGTTCATCATGCCCATTGCCGGAGTGGTATGCAGCGGGCTGGTGTTGAACGAACCGATCACGCCCAATCTCATTGTCGCCGTGGTTTTGATAGCCGGCGGTATCCTGATGATTCACCTGGGTCCAAAGAAGCCTGCGTTTACCTTTCCATTGGGTAGGGGGCTGTAGCATGAAATTTGGCGCGATGAATTTCCCGATCGTCCCGCTGCTGGATGAAATCGACAACTTTGCCCGGCTGGGGTTCGACTATCTGGAGCTGGCCATGGATCCCCCCATGGCCCACCACAGCAGCCTTTCCGCCAATAGGGCGGCCATCATCCGGGCACTTGAGGCCAGCGGTCTTGGCCTGGTCTGCCACCTGCCCACGTTTGTTTCCACCGCTGATCTGACGGAAAGCCTCCGGCGGGCATCGTTGGCGGAGATGCACCGATCTCTGGAGGTGGCTGCCGAGCTGGGGGCGAAAAAGGTCGTCCTGCACCCGAGCACGGCCGGGGGTATGGGCGCCTTCGTCCTGGACACGGTCAAAGGCTATCTAAACGATTTTTTGTCGGAAATGGTGGACGCCGCCCGCCGCCTGGACGTGACCATCTGCCTGGAAAATATGTTTGTCCGAAACCGGCTGGGGGTGGAACCGGATGATCTTGAGGAGATATTCGATACCTTCCCTTCCCTGAAACTGACCCTGGATACCGGCCACGCCAATATCCACGATCGTCGGGGACGGCGCCTGAAAGAGCTGGTGAGCCGATTTGGCCAGCGTATCGGTCACCTGCACGTCAGCGACAATTTAGGGACGCGGGATGACCACCTGGCCGTGGGGCAGGGAACCATCCGGTTTGCGGATCTGGTCATGCGCCTCAAAGGCGCCGGTTATGATGACACGGTCACCCTGGAAGTTTTCGATGAAAACCGTCGGATGCTGGTAGAGAGCCGGGAGCGGATCAGGGCCATGTTTGCCGATGGATAGTCGGAGATAAGGGGCGAGGGTTCAAACCGCCAAAGGGTCAAGGGGAAGCAGTCAAACATTTTCACCCCAATTCCGGGCTCCTCGCTCGACCGCTTGAACCCTGAGTGTCTTTACTTTTTATCATTCGGTTTGAGGATGCCCGTTAAAAGCAGTTCACAAACCATTTTCCCCAGGGTTTCCACCTGCCGTTCCGTGGCGGCCAGCCGGCTGAGGTAGCCGCCAGAGATCAGCTGGGCCAGACCGTGTATCCCCGACCAGGTGGTCACCGCCAGTTCCATGGTGTCGCGGTCGAGAAAAACGCCCGCCTTTTTTCCATTATTGATGATCGTTTCCACCAATTGAAAAGCGGCCCAGGATGCCTGCTTCAAGCTGCGCGGGGCGGTCCGCATGTTGATGACGCCGCCGAAAAGGAGATGGGCCATGCGCGGATTCCTGACCCCGAAAAGAATGTACTGCACCGACGCGGCCACAAACTGTTTGCACGGATCGTCGTCGTGCCGCCGAGCCGCCTTGCCGGCTTCATCGGTGAGCTGTTCGAACCCGACCTGAGCGATTGCCGCCAGCAGATCAGCCTTGTCCTGGAAATGCCGGTAAGGTGCCGTATGGCTGACGCCGGCAGCCCGGGCGACCTCGCGCAGGCTCAGCCCGGCCAGTCCTTTTTTTTCGATCATCTTCGATGCTGCCTGGATCAGGGACCGGCGCAGGTCACCGTGATGGTATGGTCGATGATCGTGGATGGACAATTTTTTCTCCAAGATGGCTGGGGTGTTTCATGCCTTCCCGTATCAAGACGCGGAACCGCTTCACCGATAACGCCATCTGCCGGTTTGCTGATTTTGGCTGACGCGCGGGCCGGTGGCGGGAAAGCGGGTTCGCATGCCCGGTTCAGACGGGGACGTTTTTTCGGAGGATCTGCACGATGCGCTTCAGGTAGTCCGGTGCTTTTTCCCGGGCGAAACGGCAGGCCCCGGCACCGGGATGCCCCCCTCCTTCGAAGGCGGAGAGCATCTTTCCCACGTTCACTTCACAGCCCCGGTTCAAGATACTGTGCCCCACCTTGATACTGGCCAGATTGTCGTCGTCGAAGACGATTTTGACGTTCACCGTGCAGTCGGGAAATAGCGAATAAACCAGAAAGCGGTTTCCGTTGGGTGCAGGTTCGAGTTTCCTAAAATCGGTGATGGAGACCTGGTCCACCAGCGTCGTGTTCTCCCTGAGGGCTTTTTCGTAGGCGATATTGGTTTTCACCACCTGCCGGCATCGCCGCTTCACCTCCGGATCGTCCATTACCCGGACCGTTGAACGGGTCCGCAGCAGGGCCACCAGACGATTCCAGTAGCGCTCCTCGGATGGATCGTGGTTGGTGATGGTCATCGACAGCAGCACGTAGGGATGGTTTTCCGGGTGAAGGATCTCGTCCAATGTCAAATCGGCCGAATCGATGCGGTCGGTTTGGCAAACCAGTTCGGTATAGTCCCGATCCAGCCGTTCCCGGTAGTGTTCATAAACAATTCCGGCGGCCGATGGTGCGATTTTAAACACCCCTTCAACGGGGGCCGCGGGTTGATTGGAATAGTGATGATCGAACCACAGGCTGCAGTTTTCGTGGAAAGGCAGGTTGGCGATGACATCACCGGGTTGGATATCCACCCGCCGGTGCTGCATATCGCTAGGCTGGACCCATCGGACCGGTGGGTCGATGTCAAGCGCATCCATGAGCAAGACGGCGCATACGACACCGTCGAAATCAGGTCTGGTAACCACTCTCATCGGATTTGTTCCTATTCCTTTCGGTGCTACCACCGTCATTTACCGGTAAGAACAGACGGGGGATCTCTCTTTTCAGCCCCTTGATGATCCGGTTTTTCCGAGCCAGGGACCGATACATGAGGTCGAATGACACATGTATCAACTATCCGGTTGAACCGCAATAGCCAGCGGTTGATGCGGCGGGCCGGCGATTCCCAACCCGCTTCGACGCGCAGTTTTGGCTTGAAGTTTAAGCCGAACCATGACAGACAGAAACCCCGTGGACGAGCTTTTGGAACCATTCGATCCATCCCCGCTCCCCGGTATTCAGCGGTCTGGCGTCGGTGGTGCCATTGATGCACAAGCATTTGAACCGGCGGTCAAACAGGAGGGACAATCCAGGAATGGGTGATACTCAGCTGGCGAATCTGGTTGAAATGGAATCCCCGCAAGCGGTGTTGGACGAGGCGATAACCGTGATTGCGCTCTTTTCTGCTGACACGGATCCGTTGGCCATCCGCGCTGCATTCGGCCAAACCGTGTCTCTCTACCAGGGTGACTGGGAACACACCAAAGGCTGCAACACCGATTATCACGACCTGAAGCATGTCACCGATTGTTTTCTGGCCATGGTCCGGCTTTTTCATGGTGCGAGGCAGACCGGGCTGTCTTTTTCCCCCCGGCAGGTCCACCAGGGCCTGGTGGCGGCCCTGCTGCACGATGCCGGATACCTGCAGAACAGCGACGACAATGAAGGCACCGGTGCCAAGTATACTTCATGCCACGTGCGGCGGAGCATGGACTTTCTGCAACAGCACTTCGCGGTTTTCGGCCTTCAGGAGAGTGAGATCCACGCCAGCATGGCCATGATTCACTGCACCGATCTCAACTGGGACCTGTCATCGGTTCCGTTTCCGGACCCATCCACCGAACAGATCGGCAAGATGCTGGCTGCGTCGGACATCCTGGCTCAAATGGCGGATCGCACCTATCTGGAAAAGCTGCTTTTTTTATTCTACGAGCTGGACGAGGCCCGCATCCGGGACTATCGAGACGAGTTGGACCTGATGCATCGATCTGCGGATTTCTACATCCGCATGGCCGATCGTTTTGAAAGCCAATTGTCATCCTCGAACCGTTTTATGGTTCATCACTTCAAGGCGCGATGGAATATCGATGCAGACCTCTATCAACGAGCCATCGACAACCAGCGTGTCTATCTGACGACGATCCTGAAGTCAGTCGACGATGACCCCCGGGATCAGCTGCGACGCAGCAGGATCGTGGAAGCGGTCAAGAAGAAATACACGTAACGGCCTCGAGAAACGGACACAATCCCCTTTTTTCCGATCACGCCCGAGGGAATGTTGGAAATGAGGATCGCCGCCAGCTCCAGCGTCCCGCCGATGGCCGGTATGGCTGTTGCTATACGACGCCTTTGGGCATGGGCGCAACGGGCTCACCGCCCAGCGGGTAGCCGCCGTCCAGTCGTATCACGCTGCCGGTCATGAACGGGGTGTCATCCAGGAGAAACCGGACGGCCCGAACCACATCCTCGAGCCGGCCAATTCCGGCCAGCAGGGTGTGGTCCACGATGGCCTGCCGTTGCGATTCGGACAGCAGCCCCCATCCGCGGGTACCCGGTCCATGACGGGTTTCAAAAACGCCCAGCATCAGTTCGTTCACACGCACCTGGGGTGCGCCGAGTCGGGCCCAGGTTTCCGTGAGCAGGGATATGCCTCGGTTGGCCGAGGCATATCCTTCGTTGAACAGATAGCTGGCCGGACCGCTTCGACCGACAATGCCGGCAATGGACGAGAGGTTGACCACAGCGCCGTCTCCGGAGGCCTTGAGGTAGGGCAGTGCGGCCTCGAACGCCCATTGCTTGGCCCGCAGGGTGGTGGCCATCTCCATATCCCATTGCTCCCGGTTGTACCGGCCGTGAACCACCGGCCATCCCCCCCGTTCAATATTGTTGATCAGGATGTCCAACCGGCCGAAGCGGTCCATGATCCGTTTGACCAGACCGGTGATGGCGTCTGTGTCCAGCAGGTCGGCCCGTTCGATCATGTGGTCCGTTCCGGTGTCGGCGAAATCGGATTGCATGGCAGCCAGGCTTTCCGGCCAGTCCAGCCAGGTGGCCGCTACCCGCGTACCCCGGCGCAGCAGGTCCAGGCCGATGGCTTTTCCGATACCCTTGATGCCGCCAAACACCAGGGCCACTTTCTGATTGGGTTTCATATTCAAGCCTTTTCCGGTGAACGGGTCAGGAGGTTGTTGCGAACCCATTCCATGGCGACGAGCAGCAGATCCATGTCATCGGCTGCTGACCGGTCACGGGCGTGGGCGCCAGCGGTGGTCGGCAGGTTGCCGTCGCTGTAGAAAGGGTCATTGCGAAAGGTGTCCAGGTCATAGAGGGCCGTATATAGCCGTTTTTTTTGTGACGGCCTCAGCGGGCCCGGTCGGAACCGGTTCTTGAGGCTGATCAGATCAAGCATCTCGTCGTTCATGCGGTTGTAGGCGGCAATTTGCTGATCGTCAACCCAATCGTCCACGGTCTGCCGTTGTCCGTTTTTAAAACCCAGGCAATGAGGCTCTCGAATCAGTGCCCAGTGTTCGGTCAGACGCCCGGTTTCGCGGTCACGGAAAACGCCGCGGGCCAGCGGATAGGTGCGGCAGGATGCCGGCCGGGCCGGATATACGCGGCAGCCGGCGTCGGTGACAA
Source organism: Desulfosarcina sp. (assembly GCF_055467485.1). Taxonomy (NCBI): domain Bacteria; kingdom Pseudomonadati; phylum Thermodesulfobacteriota; class Desulfobacteria; order Desulfobacterales; family Desulfosarcinaceae; genus Desulfosarcina; species Desulfosarcina sp. The sequence continues at coordinate 19,628 of NZ_JBUOIV010000068.1, forward strand.
AGGGGCAGGCCAGGTCCTCTGCATCGCCGAATCGCAGGGAGACCACCGGCAGTCCGGTCGCGGGTCCGGTGCTCTCCTCAGTGTACCTGGTGAGAAAGGCCCCGGACGGCATGTTCATAAAATGCTTTAGACACAGGATATCATAGGGGGTCAACACCTGGTTCAGATTCCGGCAGCAGTCATTGAAACACGTCACTTGCGGCGAGCAGGTGAAACGGAAGGGCTGATTTTTTTCAAGCGGCTCAAGAGCGGGTCGCATGGCCGACCTCCTGAATGGTTGGGTTCCGGTTGTGTGGGGCAGTGGTAGCACGCTGGGCAAGCGTGTCAACTGCATTCTTCTTCCGGTCGACCGAATCGAAGTAATCGGAAATCGATCCTGAATGGCCTGACCATGGGTCGCTTCAAGAGGACTATCCCTCCATGTTTTAGAAGGCTATTGCACCATATATGGTACCTTTTAGAGAACGTTCAACGATATGTAGGTTGTCGCCGGTTTGAATGTAAGTGACTGCATCTTTTAGGCTTTTATGCCACCGAAAATTCTTGACAATGAATATGCTGGATGGTATTGATCTTACCTTGTGTTACACAATGACTATCTTCCCGAATTTATACGAAATATTCAATCGAACAAATCAATGCCGCAGCGCATTGGATTCATATCTGCATGTCGCGTTTTGTAAAAACAGGGTATGGGGTTTGGATATAAACCCAATGTAACTGTCCGGGTCGAAACTATTCGGACACCTAATCTATGGAAGGGAGGTGCGAGAAGCAGGAGGATTAAGCCTTAGTTTCGGAAGTAGGTTGAGTGAAATCTTTTTAACTAACCGTAGGAGGTATACTAAATGCCAAGTTTTGTAATTCAGGAAAAATGTGACGGCTGCAAGGGCGGCGATAAGACCGCTTGCATGTACATTTGTCCCAATGACCTGATGGTGCTGGATCCCAACGCCATGAAAGCTTACAACCAGGAGCCCGATCAGTGCTGGGAGTGCTTTTCCTGCGTGAAGATCTGCCCCACCCAGGCCATCGAAGTGCGCGGCTATGCCGATTTCGTACCGCTGGGAAGTTCCATTATGCCCATGATGGGCACCGAGGACGTCATGTGGACCTGTAAGTTCAGAAACGGCCTTATCAAACGCTTCAAGTTCCCGATTCGGACCACCCCCGAAGGCCAGGCCAATGCTTATCCGGATCTCAAGGGCAAGGACCTCGAAAGCGGCCTGCTCTCCACCGAAGAGGCTGACGGTTACGCCATCCCGACCCCGAAGGTCTAATCCGGTCCATTGTTTGTTGGTGATAAAATCATTTAGAATTCGTATTTCTACAGGAGGATAAAATATGGCATTACCGAATAAACCTGTGGGTGAACTCAAGGCCGTGCGGGATCCTGAAGTTGACGAGCGCGAAGTTGACATTCTCATCGTTGGCGGTGGTATGGCTGCCTGCGGTACCGCATTCGAAGTTAAAAAATGGCTCAAAGACGGCCAAAAAGTTCTGCTGTGCGACAAGGCCGCCATGGAAAGATCCGGTGCCGTTGCCCAGGGTCTGTCCGCCATTAACACCTACGTTGGCGAAAACGCCCCGGAAGACTATGTCCGCATGGTGCGCAACGACCTGATGGGTCTGGTCCGCGAAGACCTGATCTTCGACCTGGGCTGCCATGTCGACGATTCCGTGCACCTGTTTGAAGAGTGGGGTCTGCCCGTCTGGAAAAAAACCGAAGACGGCAAGAACCTGGATGGCAAGAAGGGTCAGAAAATGGGGACCCTGAAGTCGGGCGCCAAACCGGTCCGCACCGGTAAATGGCAGATCATGATCAACGGCGAGTCCTACAAGCGCATCGTCGCCGAAGCGGCCAAGCTGGCCCTGGGCGATGACAACATCATTGAGCGCTGCTTCATCGTCGAGCTGCTTCTGGATGCCAAGGTGCCCAATCAGATCGCCGGCGCCGTCGGTTTCTCCGTCCGTGAAAACAAAGTCTACATCATCAAATGCA
>NZ_JBUOIV010000069.1:0-21494 GCF_055467485.1 Desulfosarcina sp.
TCAATCAACATCGTTAATTCGCCTGGTTTTTTCCCTGTCAGCGACCATTTTATGCCCTTAGGACGGCCGGTTGTCCCTGATGAATAGAGCATATCCAGCCCTTGCATTTCATCGCTGATAGGGTGTTCAGGTAAATCTGCGCAGGCAGTTTCCCAGCTTTCATAGCCCGGAATGACGCCCCCGACCATATACCTGTGTGTGACATTAGGCATCCTGGATGTGAGCTCGGCTGCAACCTCTGCCATTGCGTATGAAGTAATAAAAACTTTAGCCTTACAATCATTAACGATATATTCAATTTCATACGGAGTGAAATAAGTGCTTGTCGTTGTATAATATAGACCGGAACGATCTGCACTATAGCAGATCTCGAGAAAGTTACGGTTGTTCTCCATGAGAATCACAATATGATCACCGGTCTTCAGACCACAGGACCTTAAGAGGTGGGCCCCTTGATTGGACCTGGATTCGAGTTGCCCGAAGGAGACCGTTTCACCGGTATGGCACATTTTGTAAGCAATGGTATCGGGCGCGGAGCGTGCGATTCTAGTAGGATAAATCATTAAGACACCTCTTCCTGTATTGTATCTAAACCGATGCTTCGATCATGTTCCCTGGCCGGACCATTTTGGGGCAAGCTGACTTTGGGCAAATTCCTGCGCAGTTTGCATTAGGTCCGCCTCGTTTTTTTTCAGAACCGTCACCTTAATAAATCTCTATTAAGTATAATATCCCAGGAGGTTATTGGTAAAACGCCGGACAGAATAATTAAAGTGGTTGTATTTTTAATCCGTGAGGTGCTTGCAACAAATAAATGCTATTCAATAATTTATGTTGCATAATCCATTTTTCATATATATAAATATTTGTCAAGCAAATAACAAAATTATTTTCAAAATTGCTAACCACTTGTTTTATTATCTTATTATTAATTTCAAGTACAGGAGGAATCCAATGGAAACATTCAAGGCTTTTAGGGTCCACAACGAAGACGGCAAGATCAATTCTCGATTTGAACAGATGTCGATCGATCAAATTGGCACCGGCAACGTCGTGATCAAGGCCGCTTATTCGAACATCAATTACAAAGACGCTCTGGCTGCTACGGGTGCAGGGCGGATCATGAAACGTTTTCCGTTGGTTGCTGGCATCGACACTGCCGGGTACGTTTATTCTTCGGAAGATTCACGCTTCAAAGAGGGAGATCCTGTACTGGTCGTCGGACGTGGCTTAGGCGAAGAGTATGACGGAGGTTTTTCCGAGTTTGTCAAAGTGGAAGGAGACTGGATTATCCCTTTGCCGGAAGGATTGACGCTACATGACGCGATGGCCATTGGAACCGCAGGTTTCACGGCTGCCTTGGCCATTCAGCGAATGGAGGATAATTACCAGACTCCTGAAAAAGGCACCATCCTGGTAACCGGAGCTACCGGAGGTGTTGGCGGCATGGCAACGTCCATGTTGTCTGGTGCGGGCTATGATGTGGCGGCTCTTACAATTGATGGAAAAGAAGAGTATTTAAAATCAATTGGTGCTAAAGAAATTCTCGATGCTAACACGTTAGAAATGGGCGAGCGTCCACTGGAAAAAGGATTGTGGGGCGGTGCGATCGATGCTGTGGGGGGCAAAACTTTGGCATGGATTACGCGTACGGTAAAAAACTACGGTAACATCGCTTCGATCGGTTTGGCGGGTGGTCACGATCTGGTCACGACGGTGATGCCATTTATACTGAGAGGTGTGAATCTGCTGGGGATCAATTCTACCTATTGTGCGGACGAATTGAGGAAAAAGGTATGGTCACGTTTAGCAACCGACTTAAAGCCCGCCGCTATGAATATCATCGTTTCACGTACTGTCGGATTTGATGATATGCCGGATCTATTCAGCGATTTTATAGATGGTAAAATCACTGGTCGCACCGTGGTGGAAATTAATCCTTAATGAAGCTTTCCGGAACGGTCTAAACCAGCACCGATAAGCTGATAGTTTATCATCATGAAGATGCCGAGTCTAATGTTACCCTTGGGCAATTGATAATATGGTAGACTTTTTTTTAATCTAAATATCGAACTCATTCGTTTCGGGAAAAGCCATCCAGGCACCTCCTCCTCCCGCTGAGAACCGGTTCATAATTCATGAACATCAAAATCATGATTATGACCGGTTCTTCTTTTTTGATTGTCATAACAAACCTTCACTCAAAACCAATTCCACATACCTGCTATCTATTTGTTATTTCATTTAAAATTGACACAACACAACATCTTGGTGTGGTCGAAGATCAACCAGAATTCCATTTTTTGGCAACATGCAACTCTCACCCTGCCGTTTTACGTGGCATACACGAAACAAAGCTTTATTGGGTACCTTGAGTTTGGAGACGGTGCTAAATTCATTTCTGATTGATCCTTGACCCGCGCAACAAATCCATTCTATTCATAAATATAAGCGATTGCTAACATTTCTCCTTTTTTTTCCTGAACAGCTTAGGCAATTATGACTATTTCATCGGGAACCAACGGCTATCGATTCAACCGAACGAGAGTAAGGTTTCTTCCCTGAATATAAAAATCTACATCAGCACTAATAATATAGTCCAGCCACTGAAGATAGGATTAAAACCTTGAAATTAAAATTTGAGCTTATTTTCAAAGACCGGGTAGGAATTGTTGCTGATATTTCAGCTTTGATTGCCCAGCAAGGGTTGAACATCGTCTCCATGGAGGTTGTCAGGGAGGCTGAAAAAGCCAAGGTCTATGTGGAAGCCGAGAACGGAGTGATGAGTTCACACCGGCGGGAAATGTTCAAGATTCTGGACAGGATTCCAGACCTTATCAAAAGCCGGTTTATCGATACGCTTCCCCAAGAGGAACGGGAAAATCGATTTAGGGTCGTGTTGGATAATATCAGCGACGGAGTGGTCTCGATTGGGAAAAGCGGCCAGGTGACTACCATCAATAAAATAGCCCTGGAGGCCTTAAACCGGCAAGCTCAGGAGGTCGTAGGCAATAACGTTAGGGCGCTGAATCTTCCTGACCACACCATCCTCGAATGTCTTCAGGGGAAAACATTTAATAACGCAAAAAAAGATCTTATCACCGAAAAGGGGCGTTTCCAGTATTTGGCCACCAGCAGACCTATCAAGGATTCGGCCGGACACATCATCGGCGCCGTTGAAATCGCCAAGGATGTTCAGGAGATTAAAAAACTGGCCCAATCCATTACAACCCCCGGCGACATTGGTTTCAGTGATATTGTTGGACGCCATCCATCTATCATCGCAGCCATCACGTTTGCTAAAAAAATCGCCGGCACCGATTCCATCATCTCCATCAGAGGTGCCAGTGGTACGGGAAAAGAGCTGTTTGCCCGGGCTATTCATTCCGCCAGCGGTCGAAAAGGTTCTTTTGTTCCCATCAATTGTGCGGCCCTTCCCGAGCAGTTATTGGAGAGCGAGCTGTTCGGGTATGCCAAAGGTGCTTTCACCGGTGGCCGGAAAGAGGGTAAGCCAGGGCTGTTTGAAATCGCTAAAGACGGGACTGTTTTTTTAGATGAAATTGCCGAGATGCCGATGCGTTGTCAAGCTAAAATCTTACGGGTGATACAGGATAAATGCGTCCGCAGAGTCGGTGGTTCGGCAGAGATTCAGATCGACACCCGAATCCTGACCGCGACCAATCGAAATCTTGAGCAGCGGGTCGAGCGCAAAGAATTCCGCCAGGATCTGTACTACCGCATCAATGTCCTACCCATTCATATTCCACCTTTGAAAGAACGACGTGAGGACATCCCACTTTTGGTAGAGCACTTCCTGTTTCAACTTGCCTCAAAATTAGGTGAACAGATCCAAGCCATTTCCCCTGATGGCATGGATAAGCTGTTGCGACACGACTGGCCCGGCAATGTCAGGGAGCTAAAAAATGTTGTCGAGCGTGCCGCCATCTTGTGCGACGGCAAGCAGATTGATGTCAATTGCATCATGTTCAGTCACGAAATCGGGCAGGCAATTAATCCGGATTTCTTTCAACCAGTCAAAGCAGTGCCGGGAATACGACCACTCAAGGAAGCAGTGGCAGAATATGAGACCCGGATTATCAACGACACGTTGGCCGTTTCCAAGAGCATTCGGGAAGCTAGCAAACATCTGAAGATATCTCATACCGCTTTATTAAATAAGCTTAAGAAGTATAATATCATAATGGTAACAAAACGGACCATTGGAAATAAACCCCACCAAAAAGATATTTTTATTTAAATTTGGATAGATAGATCTGGATCGACCCAATTATGGTTTGATTTATTACCATTTAGAAAATCATCAACTTGAAAGTCCTCTCTTTTTCCTGCAGCAAAGCGATGCATTGCCTTTAAAGCAGGACATAGCCAATAAGATTGTAATAACCAATTTTATCAAAAGGTTGAAATTTTGCCAGATTTCCGGCTCAAAGTGAATGCCATTCACTTCTTCAATTTTGCTCTTTTGTCGATAATTTTGGCAGACATCCTGCAGAAGTAGTCGCCAACGCTTGCTCACCACCCGATGCTGCCCTCCACGTCAACTGATTGAAAGAATTTAAATCTGGAACCGGTTAGGCAATGAAGCGCCTGAACCACGATCCACCAAAAGAAAACCCAAAAAACAGAGGAGGAACCCATGATTGTTGGAATTCTAAAGGAAATCAAGGCAGAGGAGAACCGCGTGTGTATGACTCCGGCAGGAGTCGAGGTCATGACGGCCAATGGCCATTCGGTGCTTGTCGAAAAGGATTCTGGCAACGGCAGCGGCTTCGATGATGCCATGTACACCAAAGCAGGGGCAGAAATAGTAGATACGCCCAAAGCGATTTTTGATCGTTCTGATATGGTCATGCACGTCAAGGAGCCGCTGCCATCAGAATACGAGCTGATCCGGGAAGGGCAGATCGTCTTTACCTACCTGCACCTGGCAGCGGCTGAAGCATTGACCCAAGCACTGATCAAAAGCAAAGCGATCTGTATCGCCTATGAAACCATTCAAAAGCCCGATCGTTCGCTACCCCTTCTCACCCCAATGAGCGAAGTGGCCGGACGCATGGCCATCCAGCAGGGAGCCAAGTACCTTGAGATGGCTCAGGGCGGTCACGGGGTGTTGCTGGGCGGGGTGCCGGGCGTGGATCCAGGCAACGTGGTCGTGATCGGCGGAGGTGTCGTCGGCGTGAACGCGGCCAAGATGGCATGTGGTCTTGGCGCCAAGGTATATATCTTGGACATGAACCTGGATCGGCTGCGTTACCTGAGCGATGTGATGCCTGCCAATTGCTTTCTTTTGTATTCTAGTCCGGCAACGCTCAGGGAACTGATCAAGACAGCCGACGTTGTCGTCGGCGCGGTGCTGGTGACCGGAGCGAAGGCACCCAGACTGGTCACTCGAGACATGCTCAAAACCATGAAGCCGGGTTCGGTCCTGGTGGACGTGGCCATCGACCAGGGGGGGTGTTTCGAAACCTCCAAGGCCACTACCCACGGCGATCCCATTTACGTGGTTGACGGCGTAGTCCACTACTGCGTGGCCAACATGCCCGGGGCCGTGCCGCGAACGTCCACCATGGCCCTGACCAATGCCACCCTGCCTTACGCCGTGGAAATCGCCAACAAGGGCTGGAAAGCGGCCATGCAGGAAAGCGATGAAATCAAGCTGGGGGCCAACGTGATTGACGGCAAGGTGACTTATAAAGCCGTTGCCGAGGCGTTTGGTTTGGAATACGCTACTGTTGACAGCCTGCTTTAACGCAGCCGATCCGTAACGCATGATACCCCCCTCTCCGGGTATCATGCGTATCTTTTTTGAGAAAGTACGCCAACCTAATTCGATTCACAGCTGAAATATTAATTTCAAGGAGGAATCGTCGATGTCATCAATCAAAAGATATTTCTCTGCAATAGCGGTTATGGTAGCCCTCATCGGATCGGGATCCGCCGCTGCCGATGTGAAAATTGGATTTCTTGCCGGATTCACAGGCCCGCTTAACAGCCTGGCGCCAGGAATGTACAAAGGCGCCAAACTCGCGGCCAAGCATGTGAATGATCAGGGCGGCATTTTAGACGGTCAACAACTGATCATGCCGAGCGGCGATTCGACCTGCTCGGATGTCGCCGCGGCTGTGGATGCCGCCATCCAACTCATTCAGGATGAAAAAGTATTGGCCATTGTCGGACCGCTGTGTTCGGGTGCGGCAATGGCCATATATAAAAATGTGACGATACCCGCGGGCATCACGGTGGTGTCCCCATCGGCAACCTCTCCTGCGATCACATCCCTCGATGACGGTGATCTCGTGTTTCGCGTATCCCCTTCCGATGTTTACCAGGGCAGCATCATGGCTCGACTGTTATTATCCAAGGGGATCAAGCATATTGTCGTTACCTACGTAGACAATGAATGGGGGAAGGGCATTTCCGCAGAACTCTCCAGCGCTTTCGAGGCTGCCGGTGGTAAGGTAGCCGGGAACATGGCCCACGAAGAGGGCAAAACGGATTACCATGATGTTATCCGATCGCTGTCGGCCTCGGGCGTCGATACGTTGGTCGTGCTGGCATATGCAAACGGTTCCGGTCAGACAATACTTCGCCAGGCGGTGGATAGCGGTGCTTTCGACCAGTTTGTCGGTGGAGACGGAATGGCTAGCAATACCCTTATCGCAGCCATAGGAAGTGACAAGCTCAGAGGAATGATTGTGACCAAACCGGGTGCCCCGGATAGCACGGGATCGAGAGTTTTTAACAAATATGCCTGGGGCAGCGGTCTGAACCCGGCGGGGGCATTTGTCGGGCAGTCCTATGACGCCGCTTTTCTGCTTGCCTTGGCCATTGAAAAAAACGGTAGCGCGGACCGTTCCGGGATAGCTAAGGCATTGCGAGCAGTGGCGACGGCTCCCGGGGAGGTCATACTGCCGGGTGAGTGGGCCAAAGCGAAAGCATTGATCAAGGCAGGCAAAGCGATCAACTATGAGGGCGCCACCGGCAGTCTCGATTTTGATAAAGCCGGTGATGTGTCCGGAGTGATTATTGAAATGGGCGTTAATGTCAGAGAGGGCTCATTCATTGAATTTGGCCAGATAAAGTAGCCGGAGATTAAGATCGTGTAAACTGCCATCAAATTTCACCAGTGTAAAGGAGGCCCAATGACGGATACAATATTGATAGGCATTGACGGTAGTAAAGCCGGCGAACATGCTGTAAATTTTGCCGTCTCACAAGCCAAATCCGGCAATACAGGTCTGGTTGTCGCCTATGTGGTTGAATGGTCACCTTATACCTTTAACACCCCCGAAGAAAACGAACAACGTCATCTGCGTCGCAAAGAAGAAATCAAAATAGCCAGGGAGAGGGTGCTGGACCCGGTACTGAAGTCTCTCGAAAGCCAAGGCATCAAGACGCTCGGCGTTGTCCGTCATGGTCAAGTGGCCGATGTCTTGCTCCAAGTAGCCAAAGAAAATGGGGTCGGACATATTGTTGTCGGCAGGATCGGCCATTCGGGGATCAAATCCTTGCTTTTTGGAAGTGTGGGCAGGAAGCTGATACAGCTTGCCCACATCCCGGTAACCATCGTCCCATAGCAACAGCATGATTGGCCTTCCTTATTGTTTGCTTCTTTGCATGATGGAATAAGAAATCATACAAGCCTTCGGCAATATGTTGTTGTTTTTAAAAAACCGCCAGGGCTTTCTATGAAGCTTATCCGACATACTGAAAAGGAATTATCGTCATGAAATATAAAGCCATTTCGATTTTAATAACGGCGTTTACCTTGTGTGCGCCGGTGGCGGCCTTCTCTCAGGACGCCGGGGGGGGGATCGATCAAAAGATCAGTGGAATTTTCAACACCGTGTTCGGGCCCTTCGTTTCATTCATTTTCTATTCCGTTTCGATCAATGGGGTCAGTTTCCCACTGATCGTCGCTTGGCTGATCCTCTGTGCGTTGATTTTGACGGTATATATGGGGTTTGTCCAGTTCACGGGTATCCGGCATTCTATCGACCTGCTTCGCGGTGTCTATTCAAATCCCGAAGACGCCGGTGAGGTATCGCACTTTCAGGCGCTGGCCACAGCCTTGTCCGGCACGGTGGGGCTGGGAAATATCGCCGGAGTTGCGGTTGCAGTCAGCTTGGGAGGACCCGGCGCCACCTTCTGGATGATTGTGGCAGGACTTGCCGGTATGGCCTCAAAATTTACAGAATGCACATTGGGCGTCAAATATCGTGAAGAGTTCCCCGACGGACATGTTTCCGGCGGCCCGATGCATTATCTGAGCAAGGGTTTAGCGGAAAAAGGAAAGCCGGGTCTTGGCAAGGTGCTTGCCATATTATTCGCCATTATGTGTATCTTCGGCTCTTTTGGTGGCGGCAACATGTTTCAAGGAAACCAGGCCCATCAAATATTCGCCAATACATTCGGTATATTTACCGATTCCGGCTGGTTGTTTGGGCTTATCCTGGCAATTATCGTCGGTGCCGTTATTATTGGCGGCATCAAATCCATCGCCAAGGTAACGGAAAAAATCGTGCCTTTGATGGCGATCTTATATGTGGGTACCGCCCTGGTGATTCTGTTGGCGAACTTCACAAAAATACCGACTGCATTTTTACTCGTTATTAAAGGGGCCTTCGCACCCGAAGCCATTGCCGGCGGGATTGTGGGTGTTCTGATTCAAGGGCTGAAGCGCGCTGCTTTCTCAAATGAAGCCGGCATCGGTTCGGCAGCGATCGCACACTCCGCCGTTCGAACCAACGAACCTCTCACCGAAGGGTATGTGGCGCTTCTGGAACCGTTCATCGACACGGTGGTGATCTGTACTATGACCGCTCTTGTCATTGTCATAACCGGCGCCTACGCCGATTCAGCGGGAATGACCGGTGTAGCTTTAACCTCGGCCGCGTTCCAGTCCGTGTTCCCCTGGTTTGGCGTCATACTCGCCATCGCAGTACTTTTGTTCGCTTTTTCCACGATGATCTCCTGGTCCTACTATGGATTGAAATCCTGGACCTATTTGTTTGGGGAAAGCCGGATGTCGGAGTTGGCTTTTAAATTGATCTTTTGTGTGTTTGTCATTGTCGGATGCAGCATGAGTCTGGGACCGGTCATCGATTTTTCAGATGCGGCGATTTTTGCCATGTCCCTTGGCAATGTGGTCGGCTTGTATCTTTTGATGGGAACCGTAAAAAAGGATCTGAAAGACTATCAGGCTCGAATAAAATCCGGAGAAATCCAGCGTTATAAATAAACAGGCGTTGCGATTATACATAAAATACATGGGAGTTGTTAATGTCGGGTGTGGTTGTCTTCAATTTCCAATCGTGTGAGATACACCTTATGGAGATCGGGCATCGATTTTGACAACGTTGGGGTAAAGGAGGCAGTAATGCACAAATCCGATGATTTTAAAGATACAACATTGCCTGTTTCTTTTGAAGACACATCCATCGCGTTTCAGAAGAAGTCAGATAAGGAATTATTGCTGTCCTATTTTATCTTTAGACTGACCAAAAGCCCCTTTCTGGTAAAATTCCTTTCCCAGGCTCCAAAACTCACCTTGGCGATGGGGTTGCCTGTCAAACCAATTATCAAATCTACCGTATTTAAGCAGTTTTGTGGCGGTGAGAAGGAAGGTGAATACGCTGATGTGGTCAGGCAATTGGGCCAGTCTGGAATCGGCGCTATTTTAGATTATTCTGTTGAAGGAACCGAGGACGAAACCGGTTTTGAATCCACGAGGAGAGAGCTGTTAAAAATTATTGAAAAATCTAAAACAAACCCCGATATTCCCTGCACATGCATGAAAATGACGGGCATCGGTCCATTCGAACTATTTAAAAAAGTCACCGCTGACGTTGCCCTTACTATTAGAGAACAACGCGAGTGGGACAAGGTAAAAAACAGGCTCGAGACGATTTGTGAAGCGTCTTTTAATGCGGACAAACCGATCTATATCGATGCAGAAGAGAGCTGGATCCAGAAAGCCATAGACGATCTTGCCGAAGAGATGATGGTCCGGTACAACCAGAGCAAAGCCATCGTCTATACCACCCTTCAGCTATACCGATGGGACCGCAATGACTATTTTTTCGAGTTGATCCAGCGAGCCCGATCCAAAGGTAATAAACTGGGCATAAAAATTGTTCGTGGTGCCTATATCGAAAAAGAGCGCGAACGCGCAAAGCGTTATGGATATAGATCCCCCATCAACGCTACCAAAGAGGAAACAGACAGAGAATATGACAAAGCCGTGGAAATCTTCATTGACAATATTGACGTGGTTGAAATTTGTGTGGGCACCCACAATGAAGTCAGTTGTAGATTGCTGATAGAACTCATGGCTAAAAAGGAGCTGCCTAATGACCACCCGCATATCTATTTTTCACAGTTATATGGTATGAGCGATAATATCAGCTTCAACCTCGCAAATTCAGGATATAATGTCAGTAAATACCTTCCTTATGGACCGGTTGAGTCAACGCTACCCTATTTGGCCAGACGCGCTGAAGAAAATACAGCGATTGCTGGTCAGATGAGTAAGGAGCTTGAAATTATTGTTAAGGAACGAAAACGCAGAAAGGCTGAAAAATAGTTTCGAAGAATTCCAGGTGGTTTACTTTACTGCTATTGTAGGTGTCGGTCGGTAACAGCGTTTCGTAATGTAGTCCGTTATGCATAAGTTTCAGCCACTGTATTAACGGACCTATCCAAGACAAGCTACGCCATTCCCGGTGACGATGTTAATTTTGAAGATGCGGCTATAAAAAAGGCGCATTTCATTCACTATGATTGAAATTTCTTGTTGCGGGAAAAGCCATCCAGTTACCTCCGCCTCCCGCTGGGAACTGGTGCATAATTCATGAACATAAAATGCCGGTTCTCTTTGTGTATATGATAACAAAGCTGCCAACAGGCCTGATAGCAGACATACTGCTATTAGGGTTCTGTATTAATAATGCAAAATTGGGAAAGGCCAACCGCTACAAATGGTGGTTGGCCATATTCGATGATTAGTTGGTTTTCAATTTGCTATCACAGGTAAAAAATGATGGCGGATTTCACTGGTACTCTCCATCATATGCAACGCTTGAAAGACGCCAAGAAAGTTATGATATTCTCACTCGAAGTCGCAACTTTCTTTTCAATTCTGACAATTGAACCCTCCCCGCGGCAAGCCGTGGGGAGGGTTCACCGTAAGGATAAAAAGCCGATTTTCAGTTCGCTTGCTAACCCCGTCGTAAGCGACGGGGAATGCGCTCGCTGCAGCGGTTCAAGTATCAGTCAGGAGATCTTAACGTCTTAGCCGCCTCACCGCCTTTATCACCACGTTAACCGCACGATCGATTTGTTCGCCATTGGTCATCCGCCCCGTGGAAAACCGGACGGTGCCTTTGGCCCACGCCATGGGTACCCGCATGGCTTCCAGTACGTGAGACAGATTGACGGTGTCGGAATGACAGGCCGCACCGGCGGAAGCGGCCACCTCCAGGCCGATCTCTTCGAGTATCCGGTTGGCCTCCAGCCCCTTGAATGAAAGGCTCAGGGTGTTGGGCAGACGGCGTTCGGGGTGGCCGTTAAGGCGCATCTCCGCCAGCCTGTCGGCCAACCCTGTGTGCAGCCGGTCCCGCATGGCCTTCAGGTGCCGACCGGCATGATCGAGGCTGCGTTCGGCCATCTCGCAGGCCTTTCCCAATCCTGCTGCCGCCATGACGTTTTCGGTGCCGGCCCGCCAGCCCATCTCCTGGCCTGCCCCGTGGCAGAATTTTTCGGGCAGCAGCCCCTTTCTCACGTAAAGCGCGCCGATACCCTTGGGGGCGTATAGTTTATGCCCGGCCACAGAGAGCAAGTCGACGTTCATCGACTGAACGTCGACGGCGATCTTGCCGAGGCTCTGGGCCGCATCGGTGTGCATGCATATCCCTTTCTGCCTGGCAATCCTGGCAATTTCGTCGATCGGCTGAATCGTTCCGACCTCGTTGTTGGCATGCATGACGGAAATCAAGATGGTTTCCGGGCGGATGGCGGCGGCCACATCGTCCGCACTGACCATGCCGATCTCATCCACATCAACAAACGTGGTCTCAAAGCCTTCTTTCACCAGGTAACGGCACACGTCCAGCACCGCCGGGTGCTCCACGGTGCTGGTGATGAGATGGCGGCCCTTTGCTTTCAGAGCCCGGGCCATGCCCTTGATGGCGTGATTGTTGGATTCGGTGCCACCCGAGGTGAAAAACACCTCTTCCGGCTGGCAGCCCAGCAGGCCGGCCACCTGCCGCCGGGCCGCCTCGACGGCCCGCTTGGGCCGGATGCCGTACCAGTGCGAACTCGACGGGTTGCCGAATTCGGTTTCCAAAAATGGCCGCATGACCGCGATCACTTCCGGGTCATGGGGCGTGGTGCCGTTGTAGTCCAGGTAGATGGGTTGAATCATGATAGATGACCGATTGTTGGCTGTTTGGTTTCAGGTTAACGGGATATCGGAATCAAACGCCCGCCAGTCCCAGGGGGGGGCTTGACCGCCTGACATGCCGATATCCGGCCAGGGCCATTGCAGCGGGATTGGACTGGCAAGCAGCAGGCGGTCGCCCCGCGTGGGGTGTTCCACCATCAACTGGTACGCCAGAAGGGCAATCTGCCGGTTGGGGAGCGGCGTCGCGGCACCATAACGCAGGTCTCCCAGGATCGGATGCCCCATGTGGGCCAGCTGAATGCGGATCTGGTGACGCCGGCCGGTTTCCAGGGAAACCTTCAACAGGCTCTTTCCGGAATGCCTGCCGAGGACCGTGTAGCGCAGTCGGGCCTCCTGGCTGCCATCCGTGGGTGCCGGGACCACACGGCTCAGGCGATCCCGTCGTTCGATGTGATCGATCAACCGGTCAGCCTGCCCGGACACCGATCCGCCGACCACGGCCAGGTACTGCTTATCGACCGATCGTTCCCGAAACTGCCGGGACAGACGAGCCGCCGCCTTGGACGTGCGGGCAAACAGCACGACGCCTGCCACCGGCCGGTCCAGCCGGTGAACCATGGCCAGAAACACGTTGCCCGGCTTGTGGTACCGCTCCTTGAGCCATCGTTTGCCCAGGTCCTGCAGGCACACGTCGCCGGTACGATCCCCTTGCACCAGCAGCCCCGATGGTTTATAAACCGCCAGCAGATGGTTATCTTCATAAATGACCGGCCAGCGGGGATCAAAAAAGCAAAGGGGTCGGGTTTTGCAGGCGGTGGGGTTCATGACGTTGTCCGGTTCCCGGGAAATGACACGACAACAAGGGCCTGTATATTCACTATTCAGGAGTAACACGTGAAGTCAGCAGGTACAAGGCCTTCTCAGACCACAGGGACCCGCGGTCGCCAAAAGGCTCCCGGACCGGCACAAATGGACGCCCTGCTTCAAGGCTGCGGGATCCGTCTCGCGCCCTCCCAACTCAACCAGCTGTGGACCTACCACCAGTTGTTGCGGCGACACGATGCGGAACTGAACCTCACGCGGATCCGCAATTTTGAAAACATGGTGCTCAAGCTCTATGCGGATTCCATCCTGCCGGCCCTGCACGCGCCACTGCCCTCACCCCTGCTGGATCTGGGCTCCGGTCCGGGCATGCCGGGAATCCCGCTTAAAATCTTCAGGCCGGACCTGCATATCCTGCTGGCTGAAAGCCGTCAGAATCGCATCGATTTTCTAATAAGGGCCACCGCTGGCTTGGGCCTGCCCGGTCTGGACGTGGTGACTCGGGGAATCGCCCCGGATTACGACCGACCGGTGGCCGGCGTGATCACCCGGGCCGTCGAACCCATCGGCGATACCTTGGCGCGTGTTGCGGGCTGCCTCGTGCAGGACGGCAGGGTCATCTTCATGAAGGGACCGCGATGCGACGAGGAGATCGAAGAGGCTACAAAAACGTTTGCGTCGGCCTATACACTGGCCGACGACATCCCCTACCGGATCCCGCATACCCCGCATCGGCGCCGGCTCGTGGTCTTTCGGCGCACGGTCAAGCCCATCTCTGCCGGAGCTGCCATGCAGATGATGCAAAAGCATCGCATACGGGTCATTGAAAGCGAGAGCAACGCGATTTTCAAGGATCTGAAAAAGCTTTTAGGCGGACGCGGCGTCAAGAAGCAGGGGCAGACCCTGGTATGCGGGACCCGGCTGGTGGCCGAGGTCATGAAACAGGCCCCGCAGCGGTGCCTGGCCTGGATCAGCAACGGCAGCCGCCAGCAGCCGCCAGCCGATGCTTCCGGCAACCTGGAATGGATTCAGCTGGCGCCGGAACTGTTTCAGACGGTGGACATCTTCGGAACCAAGCACCCCATCGTTCTTTTCGATATCCCTGCACCCGCCCGATGGCGGCCGGAAGACAGCCGGCGTTGCGGATGCAGCCTGCTGGTTCCGTTTCAGGACCCGGAAAATGTGGGCGCCGTCGTTCGTTCTGCCGTGGCATTCAATGTCGATCGAATCGTTCTGCTTGCCGAAAGCGCCAATCCCTTCCACCCCAAGGCGGTGCGCGCCTCGGCCGGGACCGTCTTTTCCGCCAGGCTCTTTCAAGGCCCCGCTTTGTCCGAGATTCCGCCGGACCTACCGGTGATCGCTCTCGCTGCATCGGGCCAACCACTGGCCCAGACCCGGTTTCCCGAATCCTTCTGCCTGCTTACCGGCATGGAAGGACCCGGATTGCCTTCCCGGTGGCAGGCGGATACCGTGGCCATCCCCATGGCGACCGGCGTGGAATCGCTGAACGCGGCAGTCGCCACCGCCATCGCCCTCTACGAATGGCGTCGCCGGTAACCCCGCCGGCCCGGAACAAAAAAAGGGGGAGCGTCACGCTCCCCCTTTTTGACATAAACACCCCACTGAATAAAACCGACTATTTTCGTCCGCTATACTCGTTGTAAGTCATGGCCACCGTTCGATACACAATGTGGGCCAGCTTGGAAAACGGGGTATAGGCGAAAAGGCTCCAGATGAAGATCAGGTGCAGAAAGTAGATGAAGGCCGACAGGTCATACAGACCACCCAGGCGCAGCATCTGGGTCAGCATCCCCGTTACGCCCAATGCCAGCACCAGGCCCACCAGGTACCAGTCCCAATAGCTCGATATCTGATCTTTTTTGGCCAGGCGGTTTTTCAACAGTAGGATACCGCCAATCACCAGGGCAATGCCGCTGATGTTGCCCAACCACTTGACCGGGTTGATCTGGCGGTATGGCCCTTCGATGTGGAAAATCCACTCGGCGGCAAAAAAACAGTTGGTCACGATGAACAGGCCGATAAAGCTGAAAAGCACCATCATGTGCGCAGTCGACCGTTCGCGGTTTTCGGTGCATTCGTTGAACTTCTGGTGCTTCAGGATCGTCGGCACCGTTTTGATCAGGGCCTGGACAAACCCGGCCGGATCGATTTTCTCCTTGTTGGTCTTGCCTTCCTTAACGGCATTGGCGTGCATGTCGGCCAAAAATCGTTTCAGCCCCAGGGCAAAAACAGCCACGGCGCCGAAAAAGGTGGGGATCATGATGATGTCCACCAGGTAGTTGCCGATGTAATCCGCCTGCCACAGGTGGTCGCCGGTGGGGTTGAAATTGAGCCAGTCCACCCCCACCATCTTGAGCAGCAGGCCCACCACCAGGAAAATCACGGCCGGAATGGCCAGCAGGATGGGCAGCTTCTTAGGGTCACTGACCATTTTGGCCAGGGCTTTGGGGGTTGCATATTCGATGATGGTGGCCGCGCGCACCGCTGCCAGTACGTCACCGGGTTGGGCGCCGCGGGGGCACAAGGTGGAGCAATCGCCGCAGTTGTGGCACAGCCAGACGTCGCCGCTGCCGATCAACCGGTCCTTCAAACCCCAGGATGTGGCGATCATTTCTTTTCGGGGAAAGGGTTTGTTATCCGGAGAGATGGGGCAGGCCACAGCGCAGGTGGCGCACTGATAGCACTTTTTGACATCGGCTCCCCCCAGTCTGCTAACTTCTTTGATAAAACCCACATCGGGATCGACCAGGTATGAATCTGCCATGGGTAACCTCCTCACTTGGCAAAAAATGGGTGGGAGAGGCGGTGATCACCGCCTCTCCATCGTATCACAATTAGAAGCCCTTGAACGGGTTGGGACCCAATGCCTCGATGGACTCCACGAAATCATTGATGATCTGCGGAATCTTGTCGTAGTCGTCAATGGCCACTTCAAACTGGGCAACCCGCTCGTTTTCCAGAGCCAGGCTGGCCAACGCATCACCGATTTTCTTCATTCGGATTTCGGCCAGTTCGGAGCCTTTGACAAAGTGGCACTGGTAGTCGTCACCGTGCTTGCAGCCCAGCAGGAAAACGCCGTCCATACCCTGGGACAGGGCATCCTTGATCCAGATGACGTTCATGGAACCCAGGCAACGAATCGGAATCAAACGCACGTCAGCCGAGTAGGACAGCCGATTGAGGCCGGCCATGTCCAATGCCGGGTAGGCATCGTTTTCGCAGACCAGGCCCAGGATGCGGAACGGCGGTTCCGAGTAGTCGTCTTCGGACGGTACGCTCACGGCCTTGACCATGGAGCCGACGCTGTCGATGTTGTAGTCGGCAAATCCGATAATCCGCTCGGGACAGGCCCCCATACAGGTCCCGCATCGCCGGCAGCGCGTGGGGTTGGGTTTGGGGGTGCCCTTTTCATCGTCGTCGAGGGCGCCGAAGGGGCACTCTTCGGTGCAGCGCTTGCACTGCGTGCAGCGCTGGAAAAAGAAGTCCGGGAAGGTCATGTCACCGGAGCGCGGATGCACGCTGACACCGCGGTTGACCGATTCCAGGCACTGGATGGCCTTCAGCGCCGCACCGGAAGCATCTTCCATGGCCTCTTCCATGGTCATGGATCGACGAACTGCCCCGGCAGCATAAATACCGGTCCGTTGGGTTTCATAGGGAAAGCAGATGAAGTTGGAATCCGCATATCCGTTGAACAGACCAATATCCCGAAAACCGGGACCCTGGCGGTAAGCCAGGTTGATCACCGGGTCGTCCTTGGTGACGGGAACCATGCCGGCCCCCAGGACCACCAGGTCCGCTTTGACCTGAAGCTTCTCGCCCAGCAGGGTGTTTTCGGCATCCACGATCATGCCGTCGCCGTTCTTGGCCACACCCATCACGGCGCCCTTGGTCATGAAAATGCCGGGGTCCTGCTGCAGCCCTTTGTAAAACAACTCGGAAAAACCGGGGGTGCGCATGTGCTGGTAGAAAATGAAGGCCTTGCCGTCGTCGTAGTCCTCGCGGACGTATTTGGCCTGTTTCAGCGAAACCATGCTGGTAACTGCACCGGCATAGGCAAAGTCGCTGTCGGATCCGTCCTTGCCGGGGCTCTGTACGAAAACAACCGACTTGGCCGGTTTGCCATCCGAGGGACGAATGATCTTGCCGGCCCTGGCGATCTCTTCGAACTGGTGGTTGGTAATCACGTCGGGCAGTTCACCGTAGCCCAGATGCGCATATTGGTCGCCTTTGAGATTGTCCGGGCGCCAACCGGCAGCCAGAATCACGGCGCCGAACAGTTCGCCGTCCGGATCGAGTTTGAGGATGTCATTCTTGCCCTCGTTGTAAGCCAGGTAGGCTTCGTGCTGCTTCTCTGCGTCCAGCTCCTTGCCGCTTTCGTCCACCTTCATCTCCTCGGGCAGCGGAAAAGGAACGTCGAAAGGGATCTTCTCCCCGGGTTTCTTGAGGGTAACGGTAAACTCGCCGGGCTGACCGGCGATGCGGGCAACCTCGGTCTCGGTTTTAACGGTGATGTTGGGAAGCGACTCCACCTCCGCGATCTTGGCCGCCACCACCGGCGGGATCAACGCATCGTACGGTGCGGAAACCGGAACCTGCTTTCTCACCTTGGCTGCATATCCGCCAAGGGCCGCTGTTTTTTCGACGATGGTAACATCGTAGCCGGTCTTGGCCGCGTCAATCGCTGCGGACATGCCGGCAATACCGCCGCCCAGGACCAGAATTTTTCTGGACAGGTTCTCCACCACATAGGGCTCCGGCAGCTTGATCTTTTCCACACGGATCATGCCCATCTTGATGTAGTCTTCGGCCATCATCTGGACGCGGTCGAAGTTGTCCTCGTCGTCCTTTTCTTCTTCGGTCAGCGCCGGAAAATCACTGCGCGGGTGGGACCAGACCACGCCTTCGCGCAGGTTGACCCGATCCACGATGCAGCCGTCGAACCGGAAAATGTCGAAGTTGACCCGGCGGGAGCAGGCCGCAATGACCATGGCGTTGGTACCGTCGGCAACGTCTTTTTTCAGTAACTCAACCCCGTCCTTGCCGCAGAGGAAAGGATGTTTTTTGACGGGCACACCCTCTTCTTCCGGAACCGCGCACAGGGCCTTCACATCAAGGGACTCCCCGATGCCACAACCTTCGCAGATATATACACCGTACTTTTTATCCATGGGTTACCTCCTACCTTTTCACCAGGGTTTGAATGGCTTTCAGAGCCATGCCGGTCGCATTCTGATTGGATGAAATCACATCTGCCGGCTTGGTGGCGCAGCCTGACGCAAACATGCCGCCTTTGGCAAAGTCATTGATGAAGAATCCGTCATCGTTGGTCTGCAAATCGGCAGGCAGTTTGGTGTTGGCGGCGGTGGGCTGCATACCCGTGGCCAGAACGGCCATTTCCACCGTCTGGTGAATCTTTTCCCCGGTGACCGCATTTTCGGCAACCACGGTAATGTTCTTGGTGGCCGGGTCTTCGCTGACCTCGGCGACTTTTCCCTTGATCAGGATGACATTCTGATCTTCTTTGATCTTGTTGTAGAATTTTTCGTACCGGTCGCCGGGCGAGCGGATATCGATGTAGAAGATGTAGACCTTCGTGTCGGGGTACTGCTCCCGGATGTAAGTGGCGTGCTTCAAGGATGCCATGCAGCAGATATACGAGCAATAGGGCAGGTGATTTTCATCCCGTGAACCGGCGCACTGGACGAAAGCCACGCTTTCAGGGGCCTTGTCGTCGGACGGACGGACGATCTTGCCCTGAGTGGGTCCGGTTTTGGAAGCCAGACGCTCCAGCATCATGTTGGTGATGATGTTGTCATACTGGCCGAAGCCCAGGTTGTCGATCCGGTGGGCGTCATAAGGCTCCCAGCCGGTGGCCCAGACGACGGCGCCCACGGGCAGGTCGACGGTTTTGGCCTGCATCTCAAGGTCTACCGCATCGTATTTGCAGGCTTCCTTGACCTTGGTGGCGTCGTCGGTGCCGATGATCTGCGGTGAAATGACGAATTTGGCCGGGAAGGCCATTTCGAAGGGCAGATAGGCGCCCTTGGTTTTGCACATGCCAAAATTGAACTCGTCGGACACCTCGATCTGGCAGGCCGCGGCGCAGTCGCCGCAACAGGTGCAGTTCTCGTTCACATAGCGGGGATTGATCTTTACGCTGACGGTGTAGGCGCCGGGCCCGCCGGCTACCTTCTCCACCTCGGCCAGGGTGAACACCTTGATCCTCGGGTTGTCCTTGATCCGCCGAAAGTTGATTTCCAATCCGCAGGTCGGAGGGCAAAGCTTGGGAAAATATTGATTCAGCTGTGCAACTCTTCCACCCAGATAAGGATTCTTTTCGACCAGAAACACTTCATACCCCACTTCTGCGGCCTCGATCGCCGTGGTCAGACCGGCGATGCCGCCGCCGACCACCATAATGCTTCCACTCGCAGGGGCTGCGTTGTCGTTTGTCATGCTATCCCTCCGTGCATCAACGTTTCTATTAAGGTCAGGAAAACAATGTCAATGAAACCATGCCGTCGATTTCGGGTAATACCCTTTTATTGAAACTGGAAACGGGGAGCTGGAAACCGCGCTTTGGAAATATCCGGGCTTCCAGGTGCCTGTTTCACGCTCCAAGGAAAAGCGACGGGCGCGTCCGGGGCATCCTGCAGTTAGACACGGTGCTGTCCCAGATGGGTACTACCCGAAGACAAAAAGAAAACCATCATTCCGGTAATAAAAACCTCCAGGTGCCGCAAAGGCACCTGGAGGTGTGTTGCTATTCGACTAGAACATCCGTCGACATTCCATTAGTCCGGGATAATCTTGATGTATTCTTTTTTGAAGACATCCCATTCCTTCTTTTCCGGATCGAACTTGGAGTCGACGAAGCAGAACCAGTTCTCGTCATCCTGTCCCGGATAGTCCGCCTGGTAGTAGAAGCCCGGGTAGCGGGTTTCTTTGCGGTACTGGATGTGGCGCAGGTGCGCTTCCACCGTCCAGATGCGGTGTTCGATTTCCCAGCATCTCATCAGCTCGTGCAGGTCACCGGCAGCCATCTTGGCGCAGTCTTCGCGCATGGTTTTCAGCAGGTCCATGACGATTTCCAGGGACTTGCTGGTGGTCATGTAGTAGGTGGCCGTTCCGGCACCGTACTCGTGGGTGGCCTTCATCAGGCGGTACATCATGCCGTTGGGCTTGATGTAGTTGGGGTTGATGTCGATGGCGGTGGTGTAGTCCTTGTGATCCAGGAAGGTGCGAACCGGCTTGTAAACCAGGTCGACCAGTTCCTGAGCAGACTGCTTCAGGGTCGGGGTGAAATCGGCGAAATCCGACGCGTAGCGCACCATCTGCTTGGCAGCGATACGGCCTTCGGCATGGGACCCGGAAGAGAACTTGTGCCCGGAGCCGCCCACGCCGTCACCGGCGGTGAACAGACCTTCGACGGTGGTCATACGGTTGTAGACCTTTCCGTTGCGGGCTTTGATCTTGTAGCTGTCCGGTACCCAGTCATAGTCGGGGCCGGAGGTCCACAGACCGCAGCAACCCGAGTGGGAACCCAGCAGGTAAGGCTCGGTGGGCATGACTTCGGAGTTTTTCTTCTCCGGCTCGCAGTCCTGGGCACACCACAGGTTGGCCTGGCCGCAGGTCATATCGAGGAAGTCTTCCCACGCTTCGGACTCGAGGTGCTTGAGCTCCTTCTTGTCCATGGTTTTGCCCAAGGTGGCCAGCGCGGTCACGGTGTCCATCATGATGGGACCGCGGCCTTCTTTCATTTCGAACAGCATCAGGTGGTTACGCAGACAGGTCGGAGTAATGGCAGCGGTTCCGTATGGTGCGTATTTTTCCAGTTCGGCCTTGGCGGCGTCACCGGCGGCGAAGTTTTCGCCCAGACCGTTGAGGGTTTTGGCCTTGAACAGCAGGAACCAAGCACCCACCGGGCCGTAACCGTCTTTAAAACGGGCCGGGGTGAAACGGTTTTCCATCATGGTCAGTTCGGCACCGACCTTCATGGCCATGGTGTAGGTGGAGCCGGCATTCCATACCGGGTACCAGGCGCGGCCTTTACCCTCACCGGTTGAGCGCGGACGGAAGATGTTAACAGCGCCGCCGCAGGCGACAACCATGGTCTTGCACTTGAAGACATGCACTTTGTTCTCACGGGTGGAGAAACCGACAGCACCGGCGATCTTGTTCGGTGTATTCTTGTCAAGAAGCAGTTTCACGATGAAAACACGCT
>NZ_JBUOIV010000070.1:0-21398 GCF_055467485.1 Desulfosarcina sp.
GTTTCTCCGCTAAAGTCAAACATGCGAGATAAAAACCAGATATCATAAAAGTCCTTCATTCGGCTGTTCAGCAAACCGAGCTTCACCATAGCCTGAAACTTTTCTGCTATTGTGCTCTCCATGGTATATCCGTGGAGTTCTGGAGGCGGAAAATCAAGGAGTACAGGATATTTAACCTTCCCGGGGCCAGGGATAACCACGTCTCCGAAGCCGACGTCTATTTGGAGAAAGAGCCGTATGCTGCCGAGATTGCCACGGAGCAAGATTCGAACGCCCTTGTAATCCGCATCTTCGGTAATTCTGGTGGCGGTAACAGTATCTTTGTGAAAAAGGATTCCATCGTCATCGACTTCCGTATCACATGCATCTTTAACAACCGCGGCGATTAATTCGAGGTTGTTCTCGATTTTTCCCAGAAGATCAATATCCATGGTTGTGCGAGACATTGATCCAGTCCATGCCGAAAGCATCAAGGCTCCTTTAAGGATAAACCTGTCAGCGTGTGGGCTTTTAGAAAGCCGATATATAAATCTTTCGATAGCAAAACGTTGAAGAATTTCATCAAAAGGACATGATAATTCCCTGGCTTTGTTAAGAAGACGCTGATGAACTGAAGCTGGCACGTTTTTGGCTTTCGCGGCCATTATAGGATTGCCTCAAGGTAGGGTCGCATGGTTTTATTAACACGGCAGACACTAGCATACCTCATAAGGTCGTCAATTTTGATTTTTTTCCGTTCACGGTAAAAACGAATCGCTTCTATTACAGTGTCAAGGCCTACTTTGTTTCTGAATTTAAAACAGTCGGCAAGGGTCTTTTCCGGACTGTATATACGCACACCGATCCCATCGAGGTCATGAACGTCCCTACCTGCAGTGAAAGCTTCACCTGTGAAGCGATAGGTTTTTACAGGTGGATAATCCAGGCGGGGTTCTTCCGCGCCTCTCTGTAGCGCTACATGAACTTCGTGGGGGATCTGGGTGGTCAGTTCGTGAAAAGCCAGGGCGGAAATCAGGCAGATAACACCTTGTGAGACTCGGGTTGCAACGGTTACAAGATCCGGATTTCCCAGCGGTGGGATATCCGAGAGGCGAAACACACCGCGACTGATCACTTCTATTTTCCCTGAATCCCGCATGGCATAGAGCGTTCCGGGATGAATACCAGCTTGAAGTGCTTGCGATGTCCTTAGGATACCACCATGCTTTTTAAATATTTTTATTGCCTTAGCGAATCGAGACTCGGATATATGTGTGTTTTGTGAAGTCATGATAAAAATACCTATACAAATAAAATTCTGTTGGTATTTTTATCACGGCCATTCTCCATGTCAAGGAAAATGCCAAAAGGGGGATATTAGAATTTCATTCTGCCATTGATAATTCTGATTTGTTCATAACTTCGAAATTCAGTAAACATTCGGTTAATCCCTGCAAACCCTTGTGACTGTAAGGTACAACGTAGGTTCGACTCCCGCCGCCTCCACCATTTGCTTATGCAATAAAATCAATTGCATAAGCCGTTTTGAGGGACTTATTTTTGGCCATTGTGTCCTAAATTGTGGCTAAGTGTGTCCCTTTTTTTATTGGTGTTTTCCAGAAACTGCCGCTCGAAGGCGCTACCATCGTGCCGGGTCAGGTTCGGGATATAGCGACCGTAAGTCTTGTAGATCATGGACGTGTTGACGTGTCCCAGTGTTCTTGCCACCCAGTGCGGGCTTTCACCAGCAGCTAATGCCTAATTTAGATAGTTACTTCGGGCAAACTTATGTAACCACAGACACTAATAGAGCTACAGTAGTAGCTCACTTTCCATGAATTATCTGTTAAACTATAACCAGAGAAAGTCTTTTTATGAGAAATTTATTGGTTTTTATCACCACTATCTTAGCTATTATCCATATTGGCTGCGGACATACTCAATTTGAAAACATAGAACATTCAATTTCAGCCCAAAATTCACCAGAATTGAACGAGGAACAAAAACAATGGCTATTAGCCCTTCCGGCTATAATTATGGAGGTGAATCAATCTTCACACGTGACATTAGAAGTCAAACCGATCTCAGAAGAATCCATACAAAAATACAAAATGATTCTCCATAAATGGTGGGGCATTACCAATCGGTACGAACTATTAGATGCGATTAGGCGATTGGAAAAGTATGGAACTAGCGCAACCTATCTCAAACTCCTTTCCTTTCTCAAGGCGAATGAGGGAAAAGATTTTGAAGAGCTTTTAGGACAAAGTCCAACTTTTGAAGATCATATGTACTTAGTATTTTTACATAAAAATAATGAATCGAAAAAGGATATCGATATTATCGCGTGGGATTGGGGAAGAGCCGCTGCGTTAATCCGATGGGGCTATCAAGTAGGTTATTTATCAGAGACCGAGGCTTGGAATATGCTATTGTACTTTGGAAGGCTGACTGAAGGCCGCTTCACGTCCTGGCAAGATTATGGGGCATCTTATGCATACGGCAGAGTGTTTTGGGCTTCAGGTGTCAACAAATCTGATGAATACATAAAAGAAACTCAAGAAACCCTAAATATATTGTTTTCAGATGATGGATTATGGAGAAAACTCAGATGGGATGTTGCGTTGTAGGATGATCTGGTCTTGGCGATGTGAGCAAATCTTGAATTGAATACAATCTCCCGACCTCCCTTCCTTACCAGTTTAGTGTAGCGTTGGCTAAGTGCATATACGCTGAAACACAAGTTTAATGAAAAAGAGCTGCCGTTTTGCGGGATCCACACTTACCATTTTTGGGATATACCGACTGAAACTTGGCAATTATTGGTTACAGAGCAATCAATTTTATTGTCATCCGACACCGTGCGATACATTTTTATTATATTTAATAGCCGGTTAAACCTTTTCTAATCTAATTCTTTTTGCGGCATTCTTTTTGCTTCAAGACTTTCCTCATATTCATTTACCAACGGTTACTTGAGGAAAAAATGAATCGTCAAGGATTCACCCTTATTGAACTGATGATCGTCATTGCAATTATCGGAATCCTGGCGGCTATCGCGATCCCCAATTTTATCGCCTATCGCAACAAGACGTTTTGTTCCGCTGTGGAAAATGATGCGGTAAATTTAGCCACATCGATTTCAGATTACTTTGCAGTTCCCAATCACGATGCCATTGCCCCCGGTGATCAATCTTTTATTCCCCCCATTAATAATTACACACTTATATCAACAAATGATAATACCGTGATTACCATTACCGTGACTGATGCGTCCCGGCGTTGTCCAGCTGACTATGCTGCGAGCAACTCGGTTAATGGCAATGGTGATGGATGGATCGATGGCACGACTTACCAAAAAAGAATTAGTGTCAATTAACTTGAAAAATCGGTGGAATTGGTAAGGTATTGCAGCTTTTATTCGTCGAAGGCGGGCCAAATCATTATCGAAACCGCAAAAAAAAATCAGAGGACATATGTGAAAAACTACCGGAAATCCGACGATTGCTTCAGGACATGGTTGCCGAGCTGCGGTTCAATGGCTGCGGGGCAGACCATAAACTTGTCAAGCCGTCCCCTGCCGTCAACGAATGGCCCAACAACGTTAAGTGAAAACGGACCCGGCACCCTGACCGGACCATCAGCAGTGTGCCCCTGACCGGCAAATGCACGACGGGAAGTTCGACAATAGGTAGTGGTGAGGCACTGGTGTAGATTACCCGGTAAGGCGGCGTGCGATCATTTTTCAACACCCTGGCAACCTCAGCAAAGGGAATGTTCCCGGACTGTCTGCCTACTCTTTTTTCAGCAGGGCGATCATTTGCGTATATCCATATTGTTCAGCGTAGTCTAAGGCGGTTCTTCCAAATTTATCCTTGATCGTTTTGTCTGCGCCGTAGTCGACCAGGATTTCGGCCACGCTGTAGATATTGTAGTATGCGGCATGAATCAGTGCGGTAACGCCATTGTTATTCTGGGCATTCACATTTGCACCCTTTTCGCAAAGAAACTTGACCGCTTCGGTTTGACCACTGAAAGCAGCTGCGATCAGTGCTGTGCTTCCGACTTGATTCGTCGTTTCGATCGAAACGCCACTTTCCAGTGACTGCTCCATCCGCTCGATGTTTCCAATTTGAGCATTGTATACCAGCCCCCCACATGAGCATAGAATGAATCCAAGAGAAACCACTGCCAACCGATAAATTTTTCGCATGTTGCCTCCAAAAAAAGTTAAACGGTTTGAGTTGTGTTTATCTGAGATCGTGTGCTTGATCATCCAGGCGGGGTCAATCTGAAACGGCCTTCGATATTCAATGTCCATCGCCAGCCGTCTCCAGCGATCGTGTACCACAGTCCCACTCATTTTCCAACCGCTGTTATCGTTCAGACCAACCGCCCATCCTGATGGTTGGCCTTGAACCGCGACCTCGATCGCATTTCCTGTCGCTTGCGGCGATGGGGGCATTATACAGGGTTACCGGTTCCCGGGCGGGACCTCAACGACATCGAACCCTGCGGCATTGAGCCGGGGCAGGAGGTTCCTCGGCACGACGGCTTCGACGATGATGCCGCCGGCCAGCGCGTTCACGTCCACCGGCCGCCGGGGGTCCGGCCGCACACGCAGGAAAAGTCCCCTCGAAGACGATTGGCGACGCCTTGTTGAGGTGAGGCTTGGCGGGGCTCATCCCCGAAAAGACGGGTGCCCTGTTTTGTTCCGCCACCTTGTGGATGCCTGCCGGTTCAAGGCTTATTTCCTGTGCCGGTGCGCCGATCCCGCAACGCGTAGATGTGCCTTGCCGGATAGACGCCGGTGGGGCAGACCCGGCTGCAGGCCAGGGCGCGCCGGCATGCGGGTTCGCCATCCGGAGCGGCTGCGAGGGTCAGCAGGTCTTTTTCGGTGGACGGATTCTTTTTGATCTCCCGGCTGACGGCCGAGAGCACGGCGGGCCCCAGGAAATGCCTGTTGCTGCGCGCCACCGGACAGGCGGAAACACAGCATCCGCACTCGATGCAATTTTCAAATCGGGTTATCGTCCGGTCGGGGCCGCTCAGGAGGAGGTCACGATCACCCCTTTTATCGTCGGGCTGCAGGCAGGACCAGTCAGGCTGAATGAATTGGAACAGCGCGCTTCGCACCGTCACCAGATCGCCGACGCGCTGAAAACATCGCAGCGGTTCCAGGGTGATGGCCGGGGTCTGCAGATCAGCGAGCCTGGTCCGGCATGCCAGGCGTTCCACACCGTTGACCGTACACGCACATGTGCCGCATGAGGCATGATGACAGGCGCGCCGGTACATCAATGAGGGCTCCTGATGGATGCGGATCTGTTCCAGGGCATCCAGAACGGTCCACGCGGGGGCCGGTGTCAATTCATATGTAAAAAATGCCGGCGGGTCGATCACGCCGGGCTTGAATCTTGATATCTTTATTTCAAGGCTGCGCATGAGCATGCATCTCATTGAAACAATCGTCGATAGTGATGCAGGACTGTGTGCCCGGTCGTGCAGGGAATCTTTCGACCGGTTTTGGCGCACACCCGATCGACCACCTTTTGGGCCATCGCCCGCATGGTGGTGGCTTTGCCGCCGACCACCGACAGCAGGCCTTCCATTCCATCCCTTTCAGCATGATCGATGGCCTCCGACGCACGGCTGATCCGGGTCGGGTCCGCCTCGGTATCGCTGACCAGCAGCGGGCGGGAAGCACTCCAGGCCGCATCCACCTGCAGTCGGGCGAGCCGCGGCAGCATCAGCGAACACTGGTCGATCATCCGTTGGACATGGCCGGCGGGCAGCATCACCGCATCCGGGTCATCCGCGATCCAGGCGGAAGTCCCTAAAATGCTCTGGTTGCGCTGGGGCACGATAATATCCCCTTCGCCGGCGGGGTGAAGCCGATTGATCACCATGGCGGTGAGCCGCGGCGTCATGCTGACCATGACACCCGGCGATGGCTTCATGGGCAGGTGGATGTCGAGCAGGGCGGCAATTTTTCCGGCCCACGGCCCGGCCGCATTGATGACCATATCGGCTTTTTCCACATAGGTCGTGTGGCGCCGGTGGTCCCTCACCTGCACACCGGCGATGGTCCCTGAATGGGCCAGCAGTCCCACCACTTCCGAAAAAGGGCGGATGTCGGCACCGTTGGCCCGGGCAGTGGCGAAAAAGTGCATCGCCATGCGCCAGGCGTCCATGGTGGCGTCCGGCACCTGCACCGCCGCCTTGATGGCGGCCGACAATTCCGGTTCCATGGTTCGTGCGTCGCCGGTGCACAGTTCCCGGCAGGGAATGCCGGCGGCGTTGCAGTTGAGAATAAACTGATCGTAATGGGCCATGTCCGCATCGTCGACTGCCACGAACAAGCCGTCATTTTGCTCCACCGCTTGCGCAGCGATGGTGCGCAGGATGCGGTTTTCAGCTATGCACTCAGCCGCTGTGGCAACATCGTGCAGCGCATAGCGGGCGCCGCTGTGCAGCAGGCCATGGTGCCTGCCGGTGGACCCGCAGCACAGCTCGCCTTTTTCCAGCACCACCACCGCAAATCCCCGCAGGGCCAGATCGTGGGCGATCGCGCCCCCAATCCCGCCCCCGATGACGACAATTTTTTCCATCGCGTATCCCGCGGTCAACGATTCGTGTTTAGAGAAGTTACCGGCGATTTACCGACACCGATCACGGCTGCATGAACGACAACCATCCCCAAAACCGTCTACGCACCCACTGCAGCTGGGTGAAACGGCCGTACATACTCACAAGCTACTGGCTATGATTTGATATTTTCTTTTCCGCCGGCCTTGTTCCGACGATGCTCACGGCTTGCGGCAGGACCGCCCCGACATCGCCATCGATGCGTCGGTCAAAGGGTAGACATATAGTTAAAAAGGGGTGATGACAACCCTTGCCCCCCTGAACATGGGTTTTATGGCCAATCTTTCCTGTGACAACCAGCAGGGGGACAAGCTTCGCTTCGGAAAAGCCTGTAAATAGGAACTTTTTTTCTCAACTATTGGGTATTTCTTCTCCTGATCATCCCACCGGATCGGCATTTTATTTAGTAATATTATGTAAATATATAATTTTTACAATTTGCACGAATATTGCTAAACACTAAGATAAGGCTAGGCAACGAGCGGGTCCGGCAATCGTCTTGGGCGCGGTCCGATAACTGCACAGCACCTTGGTAAGCAATGAATTCGATCGACTACGGACAGAACGGGAAGGGTCACCAATGACACGAATCCCCGGCCTGGAAAGGCGCTCCGGGCAGGATCGTCGCGAGAACGGGCTGCCTGTGTTCAAAAGGCTATATTTCAAAGGAATGCGCTCATCCATAAGGCGCACCGGGGACCGCCAGCGGATTGTCGCCCTGGATAGATACCAACCCTCCCTGTTCGTCGGCATCATGGTCGTCCTGTGTCTGAGTCTGCTGGATGCAATGCTCACCTTGATCCTGATCGCCCAGGGGGCCAGCGAACTCAACCCGGTAATGCGCTATTACCTCAGCCATGGGCCACAGGTATTTCTTTTGGCAAAGTACGGCCTGACCGCATTATCGGTGCTCATCATCGTGCTGCTCAAGGAATCCTTAATTACCCGCTACCGCATCGGCACGGGGATGCTCCTGCATGTTTTCGCCGCCTTTTTCGGCAGCGTGGTAATCTGGGAGTTCTATCTCTTGTCTGTTCATTGATCGAGGCTGCTATTTCTCCCCGCCAGTCCGCTTCATTAAAAAAGAGGCTATTTTCATGGTCCATGACCGATCCCGCAGTTTTGTATTGCTGCATACCAACCATCAAGGTTGTTGCCAATACCCATATTTTTTAGTTGACTAATCCTTAGAACCCCGCTTCCATTAAAGAAACGACTTCATCTAAAGAAGAGACTTCATCAGGGAAAAGCACATGAAAACAGTTGACATCGGCATCGTCGGCGCCGGGCCCGGGGGCATCGCCTGCGCCCTCCAGGCCCAGAAGCACGGTTTGAGCTTTTTCATCATCGAAAAAGGCAGTCGCATTTTCCAGGGCATCATCGATTCCTACCCCAAGGGGAAAAAAGTCTACGCCACCATTCCAAAAAGCGAAACCGGGCCGTTTCCCATCGAAGCCCTGGCACCGGCGCCCGATAAGCCGCCTGTGGAAGACTATGTCGATACCATCGAAGCCCTGGCGGCCGAGCGTGGCATCGCTGTTCACTTCAACGAAGACTTCGAAAGCCTGAAAAAGGAACGTGACGCCTTCGTGGTCGTGACGGGAAGCGCGCAGTACCGGGCCAGGGCCGTCGTCCTGGCCTTCGGCAGCAATATTCCGGTTGATCTGGGCGTATACGGTGAAGCCAAGACCATCGCCCGCAAGTTGGACAACGTCCAGGACCACATCGGCTTCTCCACCCTGGTGATCGGGGGCGGCAATGCCGCGGCCGACGTCGTGGCCGCTCTGTCACGGGCCAAGCGGGATGCTGACGATGAGACGCCGGTTTACTGGAGCAACCGCATGGAGCAGTTCGAAATCAATACCGACGTCGCCCGCGACCTGGGTGAGGAGATCCTCCTGGGCGGGCATATCCGCATCCTGCAAGGGGCGCTGCCGCGCATCGGCGAGGTCGACGAGGACGGGGTGGACCGGCTGACCATCCTGACCCAGGAGATCGATGCCGGCTGCGGCGTGATCCACAAACAGGCCATGAGCTTTCCCATGAAGCACGTCATCGCCTGCATCGGCACCCAGGGACCCGCGCCCATCTTCAGCCAGATCGGTCTGCAGCAGATCACCTGCACGGAAGGGGTCTGCCGCATCGGCAAGGAAGGCGCCCAACTGGTGATCCTCTCAACGGATTTCCAGACCAGCATCAAAGGCATCTACGCCATCGGCGGTGCGGTGAGCCCCGCCTATATCGAGATCCAAGAGGAAGGGTCCTTCAAGGAACGCAAGCACACGAACCTGATCTACACGGCAGTCAAGGATGCCGTGCGGGCGGTGAACCATATTGCCGCCCGGCTTTCAACATGATGCCCGTCGGGAATGCATGACCGTTGTCCGAAGCTGCCACTTGAGTGGGGCAGTGGCTTTCGCTTAGGATTCGATGTTGTTCCTTAGATATTCGATGTCCCTTTTTTCAATTCCTTTAGCGTATTTCAATGTCTGTTCAACGTTGGTTTTTCAAATGGTTCCCAAATAAATGACGGCCCGCGTCCTGAGAAATCAGGTGCGGGCCGTCATTTATTTTGAATTTGCCTATTCCACGCTACGCGCATCCAGCCCTAAAGCCTTGCGCTTGCCTTCGATGGTCCGGCGAAGGAAGACGGCTGCCTTTTCGGGATCGGGCTCCACGGCAAAGGTGGCGCCGACGACATCCTTGAGACCGGAGGTGAGCAGGCTGATCACGTTCATGCTGCCGGTGATCGGCGGCATGGGCCCTAAGTGGGTGGTGACGCCCGAGGCGACGAAATAGGTACCGATGGTCACAGCCTTTTCCGAATACCACTCCGGCGCGGAGCCGGCCACGGGCAGGTCGCTGATATCCACGCCCAGGGCATTGGCCAGGGCCGACACCAGCACCAGGATACGCACATTGTCCACGCAGCTGCCCATGTGCAGCACCGGCGGGATGCCCAGCGCGTTGCAAATGGACTTGAGCCCCGGCCCGGCCATGTCGGCTGCCGCCGGCACCTTGAAGCCGGCCTTGGCGGTAGCCACGGCCACACAGCCTGTGTCCACCACCAGGATGTCATTTTCGATGAGCCGCTGGGTCAGGGTCACATGACCGTAATCGTGCTTGATCTTGGGATTGTTGCAGCCCACGATGCCCACCGCCCCGCGGATCTTGCCTGCCTTGATGGCATCGATGAGCGGCTCCGGCGTGCCACCCAGCGCGCCCAGGATGGCTTCCACCGAGAAACCGCCGACGGCATCCTGGGACGCCACCGGGATAAGCACCTTGCCCCGGTTGACGTAGTTTTCAACCGCCGAGCGGACCACCTCCATGGCTTTTTTCTCGGCGTTGTGCGGATGGAATTCGTGGTGCTCCATGTGGGGGAACTTGGCCTTGTCGCTGGTGCTGACCATACGGGTATGGTAGCAGGCCGCCACCTTGCCCAGCGAGGGCATGATGCACTGGTAGTCCACGATCATCATATCCACGGCACCGGTGGAAAGAATCAGTTCGGTCATCAGGTGGTTGCCCGCCATGGCGATGCCCCGACGCATGAGCAGTTCATTGCCCGTGCAGCAGACTCCCACCAGGTTGATACCACTGGCTCCCTTCTCTTTGGCCACATCGAGGAGCGCCTTGTCCTGGCAGGCCTTGGAAACCATCTCCGACACCACCGGGTTGTGTCCGTGAACCACGATGTTGACCTGGTCGTCCTTCAACACACCGGCGTTGACCGTGGTGGGCCGCGGGGTGGGCACACCGAAGAGAATATCGGAAATTTCGGTGGCGATCATGGAGCCGCCCCAGCCGTCGGACAGGGAGTTGCGCATGGCCTGCAGCAGCAGGCTCTGCCAGTTGTTGTCCACCCCCATGTGAGTACGGTGCATCATCTCCGAGGTCTCGCGGTCGATGCCGCGCGGGGTCAGGCCGAACTTCTCCCACACCTCCTGGCGTTTTTTGGGTGCACGGGCGACCATTTTCACGGCCTTCTGGCGCATGCCGTAGTCTTCCATCATGGCCTGGGCCAGTTCACCGGCGATGGCCAGCGGATCGTTGCCGTCAGAGGCGACGCCGTACTCTTCGGCCAGTCGCCTGAGCTTGGCCTCGTCGCGGATCTTGTAGCCGATGGCGGTGCCGTTGGCCACACCGGCCAGCACCTCCACCAGGTCCCGGCCGTGGTCGGAGTGGGAGGCGGCGCCGGCGGCGATCATGCGGCACAGGTTGCGGGCCACGATAATGTCGGCATCGGCACCGCAGACACCGCTCTGGGGACCCTCGCCGAACGGATCCACCCGGCACGGCCCCATGATGCAGATGCGGCAGGAAAGCCCCATGTCGCAGAAACCGCATTGGGGCTGCTGGGCCTCGTGGCGATCCCACACGGTTTCGACACCGTCCTGCTGTGCTTTGGCGAAAAGCCGATCGCCATCCTGGGTAACCGACACACGCTCTCTGGGATCAAACATAGCGTCCTCCTTGATGTGGCTTCAGCTGCCGCTGAGCTGCAATTCAGATTGTTTGATGGACTTCAACAGGGCCACGCCGGCCGGGATGGCCGGTTGGTCCGCATCCGTCGACATGCTGCGGGACACTTCCCGGGTTTTGCGGCGCATGGCTTCATCCATCTCCTCGTAGGTCAGGGCGCCGGCCTTGCAGATCTCCACGCAGGCGGGGATCTGGCCCTTGGCCGCCCGGGCGCTGCAGTTGTCGCATTTCACAGCGATGGCGTGCCCGGCCGGACCCAGCGGGTCCTCGTGAAAACGAATAACCCCGTATGGGCAGGCCATGGCACAGGAGGCGCAGTTGATACAGCGGTCCGGATTGATCATCACGGTGCCCGCGCTGTCGCGCCGGTAGATGGCGCCGGCCAGGCAGGCCATCTGGCAGGGTGCCGGATCGCAGTGCCGGCAGCGGTTGGGAAAACCCTCGTTGAAGCGGCCGGCCCCCACGTGGATCCTCGGTTTGGGCTGTGGGGTCTCCTGCACCGCGGCGAACAGCGTCAGGCTGCGCGAGTGCGCCGTGGCGCAGGCCAGCATGCACTGCATGCAGCCTACGCATCGTTCCGGGTGGACAACGACTTGTTTCATAGTCCCTCCTTGATATGTTCAATGCAATAGTCGACCGAAATTGAACCCAGTTCTCATGAGGATTTCGGGCGGCAGGCGGATGGGGATGCGGTTTTCTATAAGGGACCTTAGCACGCCCCCCTGTTCGATGCGGTTGATCATCACCGCACCCACCAGGACGTCGTCTTTGAGCACAAGGCGCCGGTAGTACCCCTTCGCCGCACCGCCGGACTGAAGGACGCGGCAACCCTCATCTTCACTCGCATTGGCGTCGCCCACGGTGAGTACATCCAGGTCGAAGACACGCATGACATTGCGGCTGAGGCTGCCCGGATAGGCCACCGGCCGGCCGGCCATGTTCAGACCGGCCACGCGGCCCTGGCAGGCGGCTTCCGGCCAAAGGGCGTTAACCCACCGGCACCCCCTGGCGATGTCCACCATCTCTGCCACATCACCGGCGGCGTAGATGCCCGGCGCACGGGTCTGCAGGTGTTCGTCCACCACCACGCCCAGATCCACCTCAATCTGACCTTTGGGAATCAACGCCCGGCACGGCAGCACCCCCTTGCCGATGATCACCATATCGCAGGGCAGACGGGTGCCGTCCTCGGTGACGGCTGCCTGGACCGACCCGTTGCCCTCGAATGCACGAACGCTGACGCCGACCTCTACCGTCAGGCCGTGGCGGATCAGCTCGTCCAGGATCATGCGCCCGGCGGTCTGGTCCACCTGCATGGACAAGGGATACCCCGAGGTGATCAGCATGGTCACGCCAAGACCCCGCTTGAGCAGGCCGTAGGCGGCTTTGAAGCCCACCAGGCCGCCGCCGAGGACGACGGCCCGACGGGAACGGCCCAACGCGGCCACCTGCTGCCGGGCATGTTCCTGGGTGCGCATGTAAAATATGTTTTGAAGATCCAGTCCCTCGGCCTTCAGCGGCCTGGGATCGGCACCGGTGGCAATCAGCAGCCGGTCGAAGTCGATGCGGGTATCGTCGGCCAGCAGAACCTGCCGGTTGGCCACATCGATGCCACCGGCCCGACGGCCGAGCAAGGGGGTGATCTTCTGCTCGTTGTAGAAATGCTCGGAACGGATGGGGAGTTTGCCATGCGGCTGAGAACCGTCCAGCACATGGCTGATCATGGGGCGGCTGTAGGGTGGGAAGGTTTCGTCGCCGATCAGGGTGATGTCGGCCGTCGCATCCATCGAACGGATGGCCTCGGCCGCACATACGCCGGCGATACCGTTACCGATAATCACGTGTTTCATTGGACGCCTCCCGGCCGGCGCTGCGTGAACGGGCCCCGGAAAATGGCAGCAGCTTGGTTTGCCCCGGTGGATATCAGAAAGGAACGCTTCCGAAAAATACTATCGGTATGGAGGCGCCATCGTCAAGGGAGAAATGGCGTCAATATGAGCGGGATGAATTGCGCAGGTCAAAAAAAGCCAACGATATACTTAAGCGCAACAAAGAGGACGCAGAAGGTCAAGATTCCTTTGATCAGACGCCCGGAGACCCATTTTTGGGCACGTGCGCCAAGATACATCCCCAACATCCCACCGGCACCAAAAAGCAGGCCAAGCAACCAATCCGGCCCTACCGACATGTGCGGATAGAAGACAGACAGCAGATGGTAAAATGCCACACCAGCGACCGATGTCACGAATGTTCCCATCAATGCCGCACCGGCAATCGTGAAAACCGGCAGGCCGACAATCGTTACGAAAAAAGGCGCAACAATCGAGCCGCCGCCGATACCGTATACCCCGCCGATGATTCCCACCAGAAAGCAAATGCCGTAAACGACCACCGGTGAGAACGAATAACTTAGCCCGTTATAGTCAAAACAGACCTGAGTGATCGACGTTGTCGTTACTCGAACAATGTGCATCTGGCCGGGTTTATCCGACTGGGACGGTGACTGCGGAAGAGTCCGATCGATCACCACGTCGCGCAGCAAGCGCCATCCGATATACAACAGCACCATTCCCACAAACAGCTTGAATTTATTGGAATCAGGAAGATAGACGATACGCACCCACGCACCGATGAATACCCCCGGAAGGGTGCCGATGATCACTGCGGATGTCAGCGGCCACAGCATCCTGCCTTCCCTGATGTATCGATAAACCCCGCTGGGGATGGCAACGATGTTGAAAACATGGTTGGTGGCGCTTACGGAAGGAGCGGTGTATCCGAGGATACTCATCTGAAAGGGAAGCAGCAAAAAAGCACCTGAGACGCCTCCCATTGATGTGAAAAAGGAAACCAGAAAAGCCACGGCGAATGGAACCAACGGATTGACCATTACCTCTGATACTGGAAACAACATTTCAATACCCTCATGACACTGAAAAAGACCACTTGCTCCCGCCATGCCCTGATAGACAATGTGATTGATTTCTTGACCACAATCAACATACATTTGGTAATCGGTTAGTTAAAATTTTCAGATTGTCATTCCGTCCGATCGAACCGTCAGCTTTCAAAAAGGCCCTGTTTACATTTTGTTCGAAACAGCGGGGTGATCGATCGGGCACAGGTCATTAATGTCGTGGTTCCGGACACCATGCCCGGCACATAACGGCGAGCACGCATACCCCTTAAGGACCGGAGAAAGCTGACATGGTCGACTCCACAGTCACGGCAAGTTCCGAATGGAAACCCCGCACGGTCTATCTGGAAGATGACGGCACCTTTCCCAACAACCGTTTTCCGCTGCTGGTATATCCGGCGGCCATCGACCCGGACGGACCCGATCCGGCGGGGACCATCGAGGCTAGCTTTGGAGCCAATGGATGGCCAGGTGCCTGGCGCAATGGCATTTACGGGTTCCACCATTACCACAGCACTGCCCACGAGGTGCTGGGCATTTGCAGGGGGCGCGCACGGGTTCAGTTTGGCGGAGCATCCGGTCCCGTTCTCGATGCATCGGCAGGAGATATCATCGTTATTCCGGCCGGTGTGGCCCACAAGAATATGGGCGCAAGCAATGATTTCATGGTGGTAGGGGCCTATCCTGAAGGACAGCGGTGGGACATGAACAACGGCCGGCCTGGAGAGCGCCCCCGCACCGATGAAAATATCCGTCGCGTGCCGGTGCCGATGGCTGACCCGATACGGGGGGTCGATGGGCCGCTGGTGCAATTGTGGCGGTGATCATGGCGAAACCGTATTGCAAGTGGCAGTCATTGCCTATCAAAGGTCACACACTTCTCCCGCATTGCCTTATCAGCGTTTCTAATGGATAGACAAAAAGGAGAGATCATCGGGCGTATTTACCGATGGCGACGCCCGTTTGAATGTCGTCTTGTTATATCCCTTTTCATATGGTAATTTGTCGTTAACTAATGAAAACCATTCCTGTTCCTGACGACTGGGGTGAAAAT
The DNA here is from genome assembly GCF_055467485.1 of Desulfosarcina sp. NCBI lineage: Bacteria > Pseudomonadati > Thermodesulfobacteriota > Desulfobacteria > Desulfobacterales > Desulfosarcinaceae > Desulfosarcina > Desulfosarcina sp. The sequence goes on from NZ_JBUOIV010000070.1 coordinate 15,084, forward strand.
CATGAACAAGCCGGACAACCAGCCAGAAACCGTGTCAGCGCCTTTGTGCTATTCCAGCGAGGAAGCCCGAACGGTGCTGGATTCCCTATCGGCTCACATTGCCATCATAAATAAAGACGGCGTGATCCTGGATACCAACCGCGCCTGGCGGGACTTTGCGGTCAAGGGAGGCATGCCGGAAGACTACGACGCCATCGGAGACAACTATCTTGCCATCTGCGATGCAAGCGATGGAGAAGACAGCGCCGATGCCCGGACGGTGGCGGGCGGCATCCGCGAAGTAATCGGCGGCGGGGTGGACGAGTTTATGCACGATTACCCCTGCCACAGCGCCGACGGTCCGCACTGGTATTACATGCGCGCCATCCGGATGTCCGGGGACGGCCCGCTGCGGGTGGTCGTCAGCCACGAGGAGATCACGGCCCTGAAGCTGACCGAGGAGGCCCTGCGCAACAGTGAGGCCCAGCTGAAGAAGCAGACGGTCGAGTTGGAGGAATCCAACATCGCCTTAAAAGTACTGCTCAAGCAGCGCGAAGAGGACAAGGCCGACCTGGAGCAGAAGGTGATCACCAATGTCAAGGAGATGGTGCTGCCCTACCTGGAAAAATTGAAACGGGTCAACCTGAAACCCAAAGACAAGACGGTGGTCGATATCATCGACTCTCACCTGAACGATATCATCTCACCGATGATGCAGAAGCTGGCCAACGCCAGCATCATCCTCACCCCCCAGGAGATCCAGGTGGCATCTTTGGTCAAGGACGGCAAAGCCAGCAAGGAGATCGCCGGCATTTTGAACGTGTCTGAAACCACTGTTCATTTTCATCGAAAAAATCTGCGCCGGAAATTCGGATTGAGCAACAGCCAGACCAACCTGAGAAGTTACCTGATTTCCATTTCCTGAAATCGTGCCGGCATTTCCGGCGAGATGCTGAAGATCCGGGCCCTCGCGCTGAATCCCTGAACGCGGAAAGACAGACCCGGAGCAGAGATTTTAACCCCTGCGCCGTCGTCTCCGGGAACCGACCGACCGCAATCGACCAACCAGCGACCTATTGGCAGGTATTGCCCCTCACTCACCTGCTAACCGATTCACATGGTGTCCAGGCGGGTTTATGTTTAATTTCTGAGCTCGAACACAGGAAAAAATCTAAACCTTCGTGGAGGGAACATGAACGTAATCGATATGGATAGCGTGGCAGATGTCGTTTTCCAGCTCAAGTGGAACAGCCAACACGCCGCCCACAGCGAGTGCTATGCCGCGCGGGGCGTCAATCTCTGGCGGGACTGGCTTCCGGACACCATCAAGCGGTCGTTGATCGGCAAACGGTCCTGGGAACATGCTGCCGTCGGCTTTTCACCGGGAGAGCTGTTCGGGAGCGACGGCGGTCATCTGAAAATTGACCGCAGGCAATTTTCCAATAATCCCAAAGCGGGTCGTTTTTATCCCAAGGGCTGCTTGAGCGACCTACCCGGCGTATTTCCCCAGAACATGCAGCCGATCCGCTGTGTGGGGGTCAACAATGGCCACATGGAGGTGGATGTCGCCCACCCCTTGTCACTTCATCCGCTGGAGCTTTCCATGACGGTGGGTCAGGTTTCAGCCAAGGAGAGTGAACGTGGCGGCAGCAGCGTGGACTGGATTGGCCTGCTCACCGAAGGCCCGGGCATGCAGGCTCGCTGGCAGGGCAAACCGACGGACTTTTTCAGCGACAACCCCTTTGTTCGACGGGACGAGCGGACCGATGACCGCTTTTACGACAGCCCCCGCTTGGTGCATCATCTCGACGAAACCGCACGGGACATGGTGGCAGACGTGTATAAACGCTTCGTCAAGGATGGTGCGCATGTACTGGACCTCATGAGCAGCTGGGTTTCTCATCTGCCCGAGGGGGTATGCCCCGACCGGCTTAGCGGCTTAGGCATGAACCGCACCGAACTGGAGCAAAACCCGCACTTGACCGATATCCAGGTTCACGACCTGAATGCCGCCCCTGTGCTGCCTTACGAAAATAAATCTTTCGATGTTGCCATCTGCAATGTTTCTGTGGAATACTTGACTCGACCGCTGGACGTGTTCGCCGAGGTGGGCCGTGTACTGAAGCCCGGCGGAACCTTTGTGGTCACCTTCTCCAACCGGTGGTTTCCATCCAAGGTCGTTCGCATATGGGAGCAGATCCATGAGTTTGAGCGGGTGGGGCTGGTCATGGAATATTTTCTGAGGAGCAATTCATTCAAGAACCTGGGCACCTATTCCATGCGTGGGCTGCCACGCCCGCGAAACGACAAATATGCCGGTGAGCTGGCTTTGTCGGATCCGGTATACGCGGTGTGGGGTCAAGCATCAGCGCCTTGACCGAGAGCGTATGCATTCAGCCAGTCGGCCCCGGCAGAGGATCCGCGTCGTTCATTCATTTTTCCATATGGCCTGGCACACCCATAGCCTCAACTGATACCAGGTCGATCAATACCCTATCGCTGTCAGGAGTAACTAATGAATCTCAAAACCTATTTTGAAGAGACCAAGGGAATGGGCGTCCTGTCGACTGCTGATGGTGACGGCCGGGTCAATGCGGCCGTGTATGCGCGACCCCATGTGATGGACGATGGTGCGCTGGCACTTATTATGCGAGACCGCCTGTCTCATAGCAATCTTCAGTCCAACCCCCGCGCCGCCTACCTGTTCAGAGAAGAAGGCCCCGGCTATAAAGGCATTCGCCTTCACCTGACCAAAACACATGAGGAGAGCGGTACGCCTCTCGTCAAAGAGCTTTGTCGGCGATGCAAAATCTATGATGATCCTGAAACGGTGAGGTATCTGGTACTCTTCAGGACCGACAAGGAACTGCCGCTGATCGGTGCCGGCGAGTCCCCCGAATAAGTCGGCATCGGTATGTTTCGTTCCTTTGACAGGTGCCATGATCAATCAACGCATACTGAACAATTATGCACGAGACGAAAATGACAACTTCGATAAAGATCGGCGTCAGTTCCTGCTTGTTGGGAGAAAAAGTTCGCTTCGACGGCGGGCATAAACACAACCGCTACATCACCCAGACTCTGGGGCAGTTCTTCGAATTTGTGTCCGTTTGTCCGGAAAGCGAGTGTGGCCTGGGAATCCCCAGGGAAGCCATGCGTTTGGTAGGTGCGGTTGACGCGCCGCGTCTGGTGACCAACAAAACCGGCATCGATCACACCGATCGGATGCGATCCTGGGCGGCGGACCGCCTGGACACCCTGGAAAAGGAAAATCTGTGCGGATTTATTTTCAAAAAGGACTCGCCCAGCAGCGGCCTTTTCCGCGTAAAGGTCTATAGCGACAAAGGGCAGCCCGTAAGGACCGGCAGGGGATTGTTTGCCGCCGCATTCACCGCCCGTTTTCCACGCATTCCGGTGGAGGAGGAGGGCCGACTCCATGACCCGGTCTTGAGGGAGAACTTCATCGAGCGGGTCTTCGCCCTGAGACGATGGCGTGAGGCGTTGGTGAAAACGAAGACCATGGGCAACCTGGTTGACTTTCACACCCGCGAGAAGCTTCTATTGATGGCCCACAGCCCGAAGCACTACCGTGAGATGGGACGACTGGTGGCCGGTGGCAAGCAGCTGAAACCGTCCGACCTCTACGACCGTTACGAAGGCCTGTTGACTGAGGCACTGAGTCTTAGGGCAACGGTCAGCAAACACACCAACGTGCTCATGCACGTTATGGGCTATTTCAAAAACCAGCTTTCCGGCGACGAAAAGCAGGAGGTCCTGGAATTGATCGGAAATTATCGCAGCGGCCACCTGCCGCTGATCGTTCCCGTCACCTTGTTGAACCATTTCGTGCGCAAGTACAGTCAACCCTATCTTTCCGTGCAGACTTACCTGAATCCCCACCCGCTGGATCTCCAGTTGCGCAATCACGTTTGATGGCTTCCGGAAACGCCACCAATGCCTGCGCGATTCAATTACTTCTGCCGCCCTGCCAACACATTATGGTAGTTTTTAACCCCTAATTAGCTCTGATACGATTCACATTGCCTTATTGACAGCCTGTATTAAATTGACAATCAGAGCAGCAAAGGCAGAGTTTCGAATAAACAGGCGATAGATACGAGCGCAATCACTTTATGATAAGAGAGGTGAAGCATGGCTGACAAAAGAGAAGAAAACTACATCGAAAGTGAAAAAGAGAGAGAACGCGGACATGTAGACACCCGCAAGAACAATTTCGAATGTGAAAAGCCGGATAAGCATCTGGGGTGCGATCCGGGAATTGACGTCGCCGGATAAAGACGCACCACAGATATGGCGGACAAACCGGGCAGAGCCTCATCGAGGCTCTGCCTTTTTTATGGATTGGTGAAGGGAGGCACATGATGACCGAACAGGCAATCGCATTGGTAACCGGCGCCAACAAGGGCCTCGGATTGGAAACCTGCCGTCAGTTGGCCCGGCGGCAGATGACCGTCCTGATGGGAGCAAGGGACATAAAGAAGGGAAGACTGGCTGCAGAGGGATTGAAGATCGAGGGCCTGACGGTCGAACCGGTTCAGCTGGATGTGACCCGGGCCGACCACATCGCCCAAGTGGTGTCCCTCGTTGAAGCCCGCTTTGGACGCTTGGATATCCTGGTGAACAATGCCGGCATGATTCACCCGGACGAACCGATGTTTGCCAACAGCGCTGAGAGGGTCTCCCTTCAGGCCTTGCGGGAAACCTTCGAGGTCAATTTTTTTGGCCAGGTGGCCCTGACCCAGGCACTCCTGCCGCTGATCAAAAAAAGTCCGGCCGGGCGCATCGTCAATGTCTCCAGCATTTTGGGGTCACTGACCCTGCACAGCGATGAATCGTCCCAAGCCACCCAGATCAAGCCCCTGGCCTATGATGCCTCCAAAACGGCGCTGAACCAATTTACCGTCCACCTGGCTGCATCGCTGACCCAGACACCCGTCAAAGTCAACGCCGCGCACCCCGGCTGGGTTAAAACGGACTTGGGCTCCCAGCGGGCACCCATGGAAGTGGAGGACGGCGCAAAAACCGCCGTTCGCCTGGCGATCCTCGGCCCGGATGGCCCCACAGGCAGGTTTTTCCACTTTGACGAAGAGATACCCTGGTAACGGCAGCACCTCACTGCAGGACAGTTGAACCCTTCCCGCGGCCCCGATGCGCGATTCCTGTTTCGCTTCGACCAACCGCGAAAAATGACTTCGCTGCCGCAGTTGATCAACACCAGTTATCGATCGGTCGGTGGGGCATGCAGACGCCATCATCAAAAACGCCAAAAACATGCCAACCGGATTTCCTCAGTTGAAAATTTGCAGTTGACCTTATATTGAAAATAATCTATTGGATAATTATTATCATTTAGTTTTGATTCCTAAAATCATCAACGGGGCCTGCGTCTGGCCCTGCGGGCGATCCCTTGTCGGTCCGTCATATCCAAAAAGGAATGCCCAGGCAACCCACGCTCCCTTGCATGACTGCAAGTTATGGATCTAGAAGCGCTAATCCAAATAAATCGTGTTTGGGTCCATGATCAGTTTTTTACTTTTCGGAGCGGCCGTAATGATGCGGAAAGATGGATTCGTATTGGTTAAACGATAACATTTATCTTCAGATATACAAACTTCTGAGTGATGCCGACAGATATGGCTTGAGGAGGCAACGCGGATTTGGTAGAAAGAATCGGCATGCTGATTAATGGGAAGCCCGTCAACGGGCTGAGACTGCCTCGATCAACATCGACTCCTTCTTTCTAATCCTGCTGAAGCGCCTCCGCGATTGTAAAGCACCCGGTAACGGTGAATTCATACGAATGTGCCGCTACCGGACCCCATGATGTATGTCGTCAGGAAACAACATGGACCATCTATCCCGGACATTATCCATAAACCCCGCGAAACAGGAGGAACGGTTATGAATGACAAAAGCAAGTGTCCAGTAACGGGCGCGACCAAAAAACCGATTGCCGGCGGTGGCACGTCGAACCAGGACTGGTGGCCGAACCAGTTGAACCTCAAGATCCTTCATCAGCACTCGCATCTGAGCAATCCCATGGGCGGGACGTTCAACTACGCCGAGGAATTCAAGAAACTCGACCTGGAGGCGGTCAAGAAAGACCTCTATGCGCTGATGACCGACTCGCAGGACTGGTGGCCGGCCGATTGGGGTCACTATGGAGGGCTCTTCATCCGCATGGCGTGGCACAGCGCGGGTACCTACCGCATGGGCGACGGCCGTGGGGGCGGAGGGTCCGGTAACCAGCGCTTTGCGCCGCTGAACAGCTGGCCCGACAACGTCAACCTGGACAAAGCGCGCCGGCTGCTCTGG